>JAEMGR010000036.1 GCA_016458225.1 Myxococcaceae bacterium JPH2
GGCGGCGGTGGCGGCGCGGCGGGCGCGGCGGGCGGCGCGGGCGGCTACAGCGGCGGCGGCGCCGGTGGCGCGTCCAGCAACTGCGGCGGCGGCGGTGGCGGAGGCTCGTACAACGCGGGCAGCAGCCAGAGCAACCAGGCCGACCAGGGTACGGGCAACGGCGTGGTGACGATCTCCTATCTCCAGCCCGTCTGATTCATCAGGCACGGCCTGGGCAGGCGCCGCGTGTCACCGCGCGGCGTCTGTCCAGGAGGCATCCGCCCCGAATCGTGTCGCTTACTCCGCGGTGAGTTCGAAGCGATAGGGGCCAAACTGTTCTGCCCCCGTGGTGATGCGCACCCGCCAGAGGCCCGTTTCGTTCGCGGTGAAGCGTCCCGCGGAGTCCTTGCCTAGGGGCTTTCCACTGGGGGATTCGGGCGTCGCCATCGCGATGGAGGTCGAGACTGGCGCAAGTCGATACCTCCTCGATGCCTCAAGCTGAACGGAGAAGACGTCCGTGTCCTGCCAGACCTCAATCACTCCTTCTAGGATGGCAGGAAGAGACGTCACTGGCGTGGCGGTCGTGGCGTCGTTGCCGTGGTCATCGCGCCCTTCCTCTGTCACCTCGAAGGAGTAGTGGGCATTCTGGGCATCCCTGATGCTGAAGAACAGCGGGCCCGTGGCGGTGGCTTCGATGACCAGCTGGTTCTGCAGCACTCGCTGCCACCAGGAGGTCTGCCCTGCCGGCGAGAGTCCTTGGAGGTAGCAGTCATTGCGGCACTTGACGCGATACAGGGTTCCCGCTGTCGCTGGGAACGTGAAGACATCCAGGTCGCGGCCATACAGCCCTTGCGAGTGAAGCCAGCCGGTCACGGTCGCTCCCAGCCGTACCTCCGTCGCCGTCGCGATGTCGTCGCCCGCGTCATCCAAGCCCATGTCTTCAACGATGAGGCTCCACAGGGTGTCTCCCACGGCCGCGTTGCTTGGCGTGACGCGGATGTGGTGGGTGCCGGAGCTGGCGACCTCGTAGGTCAAGCCCGCCTCGGCGGTCGCTCCCATTTCTCCATATGTCAGCAGCGCACCTTCGGGACTCAGAAGGCTTCCCGTGACGATGCCTGTGCCGCCGACGGCACGCATTGAATAGATGTGCCCTGCGAGTGCGCTGAACGCAAAGACATCTGTGTCGTCGTGCGTATCCATCCGGAATGCCATCGGGGTGCCCACGGTGAGAGGCGTCGCGCCCTCGGCGGAGTTGGCATGATCGTCCGTGGTCTCCAGGAGTCGGCAAGAGAGCGCGTGGCCGGGCGCCAAACCGCTGATGGACACCAGGAAGACAGCGTTGCTCTTGGCGAGGACGGAAACCTGGGCGGGCCTGCCGATGGAGAGTCCCGTCGAGTCGAACGCGGACTCCGAGGTCCCGCGCAGGTTGATTGCGCCGTTGGGGTGGTCATTCGTCGTGTCACAGCGAAAGATGTACCCATGTCCCGCGAGCGCGTGAATGGCCAGGACATCCACATCGCCCCTTTCGAGAGCGCTCACGGAGATGTTGGTTGAGGCCGGTTGGACCTCCGTGGCGGTGTCGTCCGTGTCTCCGTGGTCGTCGACCCCCAGGTCCTCCAAACGATAGACATACGCGCCCGTGGGCTGAAGCGTGAATGGCGCCTTGGCTTCCACGAACCAACGGCCTGGGGCGACCTTGAACGTCAATCCGGGCCCTGTGTACTGGTTGTCTGCCTTCACTGCGCCCGAGGCGTCCAGGAGGCGGAGCGCGCAGTCTCCCACCGCGGGGCCACCGCACGAGAATCGATAGACATGCCGGGCCTCGGTGACGACGGAATAGACATCCACGTCGGGACCCTGGCTGGAATCGAAGCCACCAGGATGCGGGCCGTCCGCGGCCAGGGGCGCCGCGGTATCGAGCGTTCCTCCGACGTCTCCTTTGGGCACGAGTTCGGCCTTCGTGCAGTCCAGCCCCGCGGCCTGTGCGTGCGCGTCGCATTCACACGTCGCCCGGCCTTCGTCGCTCACGCATTTGCCGACCGTGCATACCATTCCGGCGCAGGCGCCCTCGTCCACGCGACCACAGCCTCCGACCAGCAGGAGGGAGAACAGCGCGAGCCCCCAGGGCCAGCGGGTCGAGAGCAGAGTTGTCATGGAACGGGAACCTCGGGTTGACGGGACGGGAGGGCCCGTCATAGTCCAGCGCCGTGCGACGCAACACCTTCGTTCTCCGACTGCTCTGTCTGTGCTTGCTCCTCGTTTGCCGCGCCGCGACCGCCGAGGAAGCCGTGTCCCCCTCGGGCCTCAATGTGGGCATGCGTCTGTCCTACGCACTCCCGGTAGGGCTCACCGCGGGTGGCCCCGAGGATCCCTATCTGTATGACTTGTACAGCGGGTTGCTCTCGCTCGGGGTCGACAACTCCTGGCTGTTTGCCTCGGGGCTGGAGGTGGGGCTGACGGGGCACTACGCGTTTGCGCAAATCAAGGGCGTATGTCCTGACTCGCTCGACTGCGGAGGGCGCAACGTCCAGGTCGGAGCGCTGGCCGCTTGGCACTTCAATCCCACCGGGCGCACGGACCCGTGGGCCGGCGTCGGGCTTGGGTATGAGTGGACGAGCTATGTCATCGCCGAGGGGCGCCAGCTCGAGGAGAGCCGTCTGCGTGGGCCCAAGCTGGACTTGCAGGGTGGGTTCGATCGCCACCTCGTGGGCTCACTGTGGGGCGGCTTGTTCAGCACGCTCACCGTGGGGCGCTACGACACACTTCAGGTGCGGCTTGGCAACGGCTTGGGCACCGAGTCCATCCATGACCGCGCGCTCCACTTCTGGTTCTTCATGGGCGCGCGGTTCCGGCTTCGCTCCTGAGCAGACGCTTCAGTGCGAGGGCGTCGGGTCGCGCGGCGCGGCGGCCCGAGCGAGCCGGTCTCTCACCGCGAGCCCCAGTCCTTGCGCCTGAGGCAGACACGCGACCAAGACATCGTGGCCCTGCGCATCGGCTTCACGCAGGCGGGCATAGAGCACGCGCGCCGCATCGCCTGCCTGCTCGGGCACATCGAAGCGCGCGACCTCTGGGGGCAAGACGAGATGCGCGGGGCCCAGGACGCCTACGTTCAAGCCTCGCGCGCGCAGCTCGCGCACGCGCTCGGCGGCCTCGGACGGCTCCGCGAGCACCACGCCCGCGCGCGGCGCGTAGTGTGAGGCCAACGAGCCCGACACGCGCACCGTCGATGACGTTCGCACCGGGACTTCTCGGCCGAGCACCCGCTCCACGTCCTCCGTGGCCAGCCCTCCGGGCCGCAGGATGGCGGGGGCTCCCGTGCTCAGGTCGACGATGGTGGACTCCACGCCCACCGTGCTCGGGCCTCCATCCAGCACGAGGTCCACGTCGCTCCCCAGGTCCTGGCGAACGTGCTCGGCGGTGGTGGGGCTCACCTTGCCGAAGCGATTGGCGCTCGGTGCGGCCACTCCACCCCCGAGCCGGCGCAGCACCTCCAGCGCCACGGGATGTCCGGGCACGCGCAGCGCCACCGTGTCCTGCCCGCCCGTGACGGCATCCGTTGCGCGCGATGTGCGCCGCAGCACCAGCGTCAACGGTCCGGGCCAGAAGGCCTCGGCCAACCGTCGAGCCTCAGACGGAACCTCGCGAGCCCAGGCGTTGAGGTGCTCCACGCCCGCGAGGTGGACGATGAGGGGATGCGTGGCGGGGCGGCCCTTGATGGCGAAGACGCGGCGCACGGCCAGCTCGTCCTCGGCGTTGGCCGCCAGGCCGTACACGGTTTCTGTTGGCAGGGCGATGACGCCGCCGCCTCGCAGCAATTCCACTGCACGGTCGAGTTGATCCGGATTAAGCATTCGCGGTCGCAATCTCGCCTCGGGAGGGCACATGGGCAAGTCGCACGTCTTCAGAGCGCGCAGCCCCATGCCAGTTTCGGCGTCCGACCTGTTCCGCTGGCACGCTCGAGAGGGGGCCTTCGAGCGGCTGGTTCCTCCCTGGGACCCGGTCCAGGTCGTGGAGCGCTCCGGCGAGGGCATCCAGACTGGCGCCCGGCTCGCCATCGCGCTGCATGTGGGCCCTTTTCGCTCCCGCCTCGCCGCCGAGCACACCGCCTACGAAGAGGGCGTGCTGTTCCAGGACACGCAGCGGGCCGGGCCGTTTCGCCGCTGGGTCCACACGCATCACATGCGACCCGGTCCCTCCTCGGCGTCTTCGGTCCTGGAGGACGAGGTGGAGTACGAGCTGCCCCTCGGTGCCCTGGGCAGCACCGTGGCGGGCGCGTCCGTGCGGCATCGCCTGGAGCACACGTTCGCGTATCGCCACGCGGTCACCTTCGCGGACCTGAAGCGCCATGCCGCGTTCTCGTCGATGGGGCCGCTCACGGTGGCCATCACGGGCGCCTCGGGGCTGGTGGGCTCGGCGCTCGGGCCCTTCCTCACGACCGGAGGGCACCGGGTGAAGCGGTTGGTGCGCGGTCGGGCGGATGCCGCGCGCGGCGAGGTTGCCTGGGCACCCCAGCGCGGGGACATCGATGCTCGGGCCTTGGAGGGCGTGGACGCCGTGGTGCACCTGGCGGGCGCGAACGTCGCCGGGCACCGATGGACGCCTGAGTACCGGGACCTCATCCTCAAGAGCCGCACCGAGGGCACGCGCGTCTTGTGCGAGGCGTTGGCGAAGCTGGAGCGCAAGCCGCGCGTGGTGGTGAGCGCCTCGGCCATTGGCTACTTCGGCGACCGAGGCGACGAGGTGCTCACCGAAGCCTCCGCGCCGGGTGAGGGATTCCTCTCCCAGGTGTGTCGCGAGTGGGAGGCCGCCACCGCGCCCGCCGAGGCCGCGGGTATTCGCGTGGTGCACGCGCGCCTGGGCGTGGTGCTGGATGCGCGCGAGGGGGCGCTCGCGAAGATGCTCCCCGCCTTCCGCGCGGGCGGCGGAGGCCCCATGGGTTCGGGGCGCCAGTGGATGAGCTGGGTGTCCCTGGAGGACGTCCTCGGCCTGCTCCACTTCGCGATGATGACGCCGGCCGTGAGAGGGGCCCTCCACGTCGTGTCGCCGGGCGCGGTGCGGCAGGCGGAGCTGGCCCGGACGCTCGGGCGGGTGGTCCATCGCCCGGCCTTCCTGCCCATGCCCGCCGCGGTCATTCGGGGTCTCTTCGGGCAGATGGGCGAGGAGGCGCTCCTGGCGGGCGCCCACGCTGTCCCCGAGGCCGCGCTGCGCCACGGGTACGCCTTCACCTTCCCGGAGCTGGAGAGCGCCCTGCGCTTCACCCTCGGCCAGACGCGCGCGGGACCGGAATACCAGCACGCCTGAGGGGTTGGGCGGGCCGGCGCTCGGAAGGGGGGCGGTCCGTCGCTTGACAGTCTTCGCCCGGGGCGCCAGAAAAACGCCGCTTTCCCCATCAGTGCGAGGACTCCTGATGATCCAGGTCGAAGGGCTGACCAAGTACTACGGTGAGCACGCGGCCATCCGGGACCTGGCCTTCACCATCGGTCAGGGTGAAGTCATTGGTTTCCTGGGGCTGAATGGCGCGGGCAAGTCGACGACGCTGAAGGTCCTGGGCTGCGTGCTGTTGCCCACGTCGGGCCGGGTGGTCATCGACGGCCATGACGTGGTGGGCAATCCCCACGAGGTCCGCCAGCGCATGGGCTACCTGCCAGACGTGCCGCCGCTCTACGACGAGATGACGGTGGGCGAGTACCTGTCCTATGTCGCGCAGCTGCGTGGCGTGGCGTCGCGGGCGACCTCGGCGCGCGTGGCGGAGGCGGAGGAGAAGACGGACCTGCGCGACGTGCACGGCGAACTCATCTCCACGCTGAGCCATGGCTTCCGCCAGCGCGTGGGCGTGGCGCAGGCGCTGGTGCACAAGCCCGCGCTGCTCATCCTCGACGAGCCGACGAGCGGGTTGGATCCGCGGCAGATTGTGGAGATGCGCCGAGTCATCCGCGGCCTGCGGGGCGAGCACACGGTGCTGGTGTCCAGCCACATCCTCCCCGAGATTTCCCAGACGTGTGACCGGCTGCTCATCATCCACCAGGGCACGCTGGTGGCGCAGGGCACCGAGGACGAGCTGGCCCGGCGAATGGGCGGCGGCGGGAGCATCGAGGTGGAGGTGCGCGGCGACAGGGCGCGCGCCGTGGCGGTGCTCCAGGAGTTCGGCGCGGTGGAGGTGGAGCGCGCCAGTGAGGACGGGGTGGAGCTGAAGCTGCGGGCATCACCGGACCTGCGTCCGCGCGTGGCCCAGGCGTTGGTGGGCGCGGGGCTCGAGCTGCTGCGCCTGGACCAGGGCGCCGGCCAACTGGAGTCCATCTTCTTGGGACTGACCCACGGTCAGGAGGCGCGGGCGTGAAGGCCTGGTTGATTGCGCGTCGCGAACTCGCTGGTTACCTGCGCACCTGGAGTGGCTACATCATCCTCTCGGTCATCCTCGCGTTGAACGGACTGTTCTTCAACGCGTACGCCTTGAGTGGTGCGAGCAAGCGCTCGGCCGAAGTGCTCTCGGGGTTCTTCTATTACTCCAGCGGCTTCACCGTCGTGGCCGCGCTCTTCATCTCCATGCGCCTCTTGGCCGAGGAGCGACAGATGGGGACGTTGCCGCTCCTGTACTCGTCACCCGTGAAGGACCGCGACATCGTGCTGGGCAAGTTCCTCGCGGGGCTGGCCTTCCTGTCGCTGTACATCCTCTGCACCGCGTACATGCCGCTGCTGATTCTGGTGAACGGCAAGGTATCGCTGGGGCACGTGTCCGCGGGCTACCTGGGCCTGCTGCTCCTGGGCAGCGCCTCGCTGGCGGTGGGGACGTTTGGCTCCGCGCTGTCTCGCAACCAGCTCATGGCGGCGATCACCTCCGCGGTGATGTTGGTGGCGCTCATCCTGTGTTGGCTGTTGGCGCGCATCACCGAGCAGCCGCTGTCGGAGGTCTTCAGCGCCTTGTCGCTCTGGAATCAGCACTTCCCTCCGTTCCAGTCCGGACTCATCCACACGCGTGACGTCGCCTACTACCTCGTCGTCACCTACGTGGCGCTGTTCGCGGCCACGCGGGTGGTCGAGGCGCGGAGGTGGCGATGAGCGCGCGCAAGGCTTCCTCGGGCCTGCCCGTGACGTGGGCCTATGTCGTGGGACTGCTGCTCGTCTTCGTGGGCGAGCGCATCGTGGGGGCGGGCTCCGCGCGGTGGGGCCTCTCCTGCGTGGGGGCCGCGCTGGCGTTGGGGGCCGGGGCCTGGCGCTTCGCGCGACTGCGCGCCGCTCAGGGCGAGCGCCGCACCCTCGAGTCGTGGGTGCTGGGCCTCTACGGCGTGGGGCTCCTGGCGCTGGTGCTCTACTTCTTCCAGTCCGACGTGGGGGCCTCGCTCCTGGGCGAGCCGCTGTCTCGTCGCGCGCCTCGGCTGGCCGTGGTGCTGGCCGCGATCCATCCCGCGCTGAGCGTCTGCGCGTTGGTGCCGCTGGCGCTGGTGGAGCTGGCGGCCGCGGCGATGGCGCGTGCACCGGTGCCGGAGACGGGCCGCGTGCGCGGTGCGCTGTTCTCCGGGCTGGGGCTGTCCTTCGTGCTCGTGTTTGCCTTTGCGGCCATGTACGTGGCGACGCAGGCGGATGTCACCTGGGACCTGTCGTACTTCCGCACCGCGCGCCCGGGCGAGTCCACGCGCAAGCTGATGCGCGGCCTCAACGAGCCTCTCCAGGTGACGATGTTCTTCCCACCCGCCAACGACGTGGGTGAGGCGGTGCGGCAGTACTTCCGCGACCTCGCGCCCGAGAGTCCGCAGCTCCAGCTGGAGCGGCTGGACCAGGCGGTGGACCCCGCGAAGGCGAAGGCGCTGGGGGTCTTCAACAACGGCTCCGTGGTGCTGGCGCGGGGAGAGCGCCGCGAGCTCCTGACGCTGGGGCTGGAGCTGGAGCGCGCGCGTGGACAGCTCCAGAAGTTGGACCAGGAGGTCCAGCGGCGGCTGCTCGCGGTGGCGCGTCCGCGTCGCGTGGCCTACTTCACGGCGGGCCACGGCGAGCGCGCCGACACGCGCCCGGTGCAGGGCGAGACGCCGCGCCCCTCCGTGTCGCAGCTCAAGGAAGTGCTGCGCGCGCAGAACGTGGATGTGCGACCGCTGTCGGTGGTGGAGGGGCTGGGCTCCGAGGTGCCTCGCGACGCCTCGGTGGTGGCGGTGATGGGCGCGGCGAAGGACTTCATGCCCGAGGAGCTGAAGGCCCTGCGCGATTACTGGGAGCGCGGCGGTCGGCTGTGGCTGGCGTTGGAGCCGGATGGCGCCGACTTCCAGCCGCTGCTGGCGGCGCTGGGGCTCAAGTCCGAGCGCACGCAGTTGGCGAATGATCAGGTGTACTTCCGCACCGCGCAGCAGGTGAGCGACCGAGGCAACCTGGGCACGGCGAGCTTCTCGTCGCATCCCTCGGTGTCGTCGCTGTCCGCCATGGGCGGGCAGGCGCCGGTGGCGATGATGGGCGCGGGCGTTCTGGACGTGCTGTCGCCGCTGCCCGCGGGGCTCTCGCTGGACGTGAGCGTGCGCGCGCACGGCGCCACCTTCGCGGACACCAACGGTGACTTCACGCCAGACCCGGGCGAGGCGCGGCGCCCCTGGCCGCTGGTGGTGGCGGTGGAGAAGCCGGCCTCGGGAACGGTGAAGGAAGCGGCGCGCGCGGTGGTCATGGCGGACGCGGACGCGCTGGTCGACGGCGTGCTCACCAACCGAGGCAATGCCTATCTCGCGGTGGACACGCTGCGCTGGCTCACGGGCGAGGAGGCCCTCTCCGGCGCGACGTCCTCCGAGGAAGACCTGCCGCTGCAGCACACGCGGGACCAGGACGTGGCGTGGTTCTACGTGACCGTCTTCCTGGTGCCCGCCGCGGCGATGGCGGTGGGCTTCGGGGTGACGCGGCGTCGAGGGCGGCGTGCGCCGCGCGCGACCGAGGCCTCGGCGGGAGGTGCGCGATGAAGGCAGCAGGCGTGGCCCTGCAAGGGGCCCTGGCGGTCGCGGCGCTCGTGGCCGCCTTCTTCGTGTGGCAGCGCGAACCCGAGGGCACTCCCGGCGAGGTGACGGTGCTGGACGTGCCCGCGCGCTCGCTCGACCTCCTCCGCTACGAGGACGAGGCTCGCTTCGTGGAGCTGTATCGGGACGGGACCGACCGGGACGCGTTCTGGTTGCGGTTGGGCACCAAGCCGCCCAAGCCCATCCCGGGCATCGACGCCGCGGCAGATGGTGGTGTGGCGGCGACTCCGCCCAAGCCCGCGGAGCCCCTGCTTCCCCCGCGCGAGCTGCGCGCCAACGACGTGGCGGTGAAGCTCTTTGGTCGGTTCGCGCCCCTGCGCGCGCAGCGCTCGCTCGGGGACCTGGACGCGAAGAAGCTGGAGGAGGTCGGGCTCACGCACAGCGAGCGCAAGCTGACGCTGACCCTGGGCGGCAAGCCCGAGGTCTTCGCGCTCGCCTCGCCCGCGGGGGGCTGGGGGACGCCGTACCTGCGCCGTGAGTCGGACGGCCGCGTGTTCCTCCTCGGCCCATCGCTCTTGCCAGACCTGGACGCGGCGGCCAGTCGGTTGGTGGATCGGCGGCTGCACACCTTCGAGGCGGGCGAGTTCGACCGCGTGGTCGTCACCACGGGCGGGGTGTCGCGCGCATACCGGGCCTCGGGGATGGCCGGTGGGACGGTGCGGCTGTCGCCGGTGGAGGCGCCGGACACGCCCGATGAGTTCGCGCGCAACTGGCATGACCGCGTGTGGCGCATGGTGCCCTTGGACTTCCTGGGGCGCGGCGAGTCGCCGACGACGGGCGAGCCCCAGCCTCAGTTCCGCGTGACGTACCAGCGAGGCGAGCGCGTCCTGGGCGAGCTGACGGTGGCGCGCACGCCGGATGGCACGTACTACGCGAAGACCGAGCACGCGCCAGGCTGGGCCCGTCTGCAAGCGGGCATCGAGCCCTGGGTGCAAGAGGCCGCGAAGGTGAGCGCGGCGGGTGTCCACTGAGCGCGGACCTCAGTCCACGTCGAGCCGTCGCTGCACGAAGCTGTAGGGCGGCCAGGGCCCGGTGAGGCGGAACGCATAGGCCTCCGTGCGCGTGGCCAGCGCGCGCACGCGGGCCTCGAAGGTCGCCAGCTCCTCTCGGTCCACCAGGAACGATGCGTTGAGGAGCATGTGTTCGCCGAGCGGCGGATCCTCGCGCAGGGACGCGGCCAGGGGACGCAGGTCCGCAATCACCGTGGCCATGTCTCGCGTGGCGCGTTCGGACACCGCGGCCTCGAGCCGGGCCGCGTGCGCGCCCTCGGGCTCCGCGGGATGTCGCGCGAGCGCTGGTGCTTCCATCTCCACCTGACGGGCGAGGTGCTCGCGGTGGCAGCGCACCTTGAGGCCCAGCTCCAGCCGGCCGTGGATCATCTCCAGCGCGCGTGACAGGGGCTCACGCGCCGCGCGCAGCACCTCGCGCACGCGTGAGAGCGAGGGCAACACCGTGCCGAACGCCACGGGCAAGAGGGTGTGGTCGCGCAGCACGGCCTCGGTGACGCGCTGGTGCACCAGCAAGTGCGTGCGCGTGGGCGCGATGCGCGGGCCCGGTGACTCGGACACCAACGCGGCCATGCCCGCTTCGTGCACGGTGCGCACGGACGCGGGCGGCGCCCCCAGGCCGATGCGTCCCAGGTCGAGCGGAGCGCTGGCGCGCAGGATGCCGTAGACGTACTGCGGGCACTCTCCTTGGGCGGCGTCCTCCTCGGTCGCGGGGTCGATTCCCATGAGGCGCTCGCCACTCAGCCGACTTGCACGCGGGCCCGTGTGGCCAGCACGCGCCGGACCTCGTCCACCAGCGCGTCCGGCAGACAGGGCTTGGTGACGAAGGCATCGCAGCCCGCGCCGCGCGCTTCGTCGGACTGGCCTGTCATCGCGTGACCGGTGAGCGCCACCACGGGGATGGTCTGCGTGCGCGTGTCCTGCTTCAGCCGCCGCGTGGCCTCCCACCCGTCGATGATGGGCAGCGACAGGTCCATGAGGATGACGTCCGGCAGCAGCTCGAACGCCTTGTCCAGCGCCTCCTGGCCGTTCTTCGCCTCGGCCACGCGGAACCCGGAGTACTCGAGGTACTCCGCGTACATCTCGCGCGCGTCCTCGTAGTCGTCGACGACCAGGACGAGGGGTTTGGGGGGAGCGGTGGGGAGGGTCATGTCCGTCTCGCACGTCGGGGGAAGTGCAGGGTGAAGGTCGAGCCGTGGCCTGGAGCGCTCTGGAGGGTGACGCGCCCTCCCAGCATGGTGGCCAGGCGCCGACAGATGGAGAGCCCCAGGCCCGTTCCTCCGTAGGCGCGCGTGGGGGAGCTGTCCACCTGCTGGAAGTCCTCGAAGATCTTCTCCTGATAGGCGGGGTCGATTCCAATCCCCGTGTCCACCACGGCGATGGCGAACGCGTCCACCTGCGCGGTGTATTCGGCCGTGACTTGCACCGAGCCCTCGTGCGTGAACTTCAGCGCGTTGGACAACAGGTTGAGGACGATCTGCTTCACCTTCTGCCTGTCACTGTGCACGGGCAACAAGCCCGAGCCCAGGTGCGTGCCCACCGTCAGGTGACTGCGCGCGATGATGGGGTCCATCTCCGCCGTCACTTCCTGCAGCAGCTCGGGGAGGCCGAAGTCCGACAGGTGCAGTGGCATGCGCCCCGCTTCGATGCGGGTGATGTCGAGAATCTCGTTGATGACCTCCAGCAGGTGCCGCCCGTTGGAATCGATGCGGGTGAGGTTGCGCTTCTGGGAGGAGGACAGGTCGCCCGAGACGCCCTGCAGCAGCATGTTGGTGTAGCCGAGGATGGCGTTGAGGGGCGTGCGGAACTCGTGCGACATGTTGGCCAGGAACTGCGACTTGGCCGCGCTCGCTTGCTCCAACTGGATGGCCTGGCGCCGCAGCTTCTCGTTCTGCTCGGCCAGCTCCGCGGTGGCCACCTGCACGCGCGCCTCCAACTGCGTGGACACATCCTTCAGGCGCTCCAGCAGGCGCGCCTTCTCCAGCGCCTCGGTGCGGTCCTGAAAGAGGGTGACCACGCCCGTCAGTTCGCCGCTGTCGCCGAGCACCTTGCTGGCCACGGCCTCCATGGGGAGCGTGGCGCCCGCGGCGGGATCCACCAGGATGAGCTGCCCACGACAGCGCAGCGTGGTGCCCCCGCCCAGGAGTCCGGAGAGGAACGCGGAGAACTGCGCGTCGTTGGCGCGGACGCGTCGTTGGGCGGCCTCGCCCGCGTCCGGGGGCAGGGCGAAGAGCTTCTCCGCCGGGTCGTTCATCATCACCGTGCCGCCCGCTGGATCCGTCAGGATGATGGGGTCCGCCACCGAGTCGAGCACGCGGTCCAATCGATGACGCTCGCTGCGGGCCTCTCGCTCGGTGGCGCGCAGGCGGCGGTAGCTCTCGCCCAGCGCCTGGGTGGCGCGCCCCAGGTCCGTCACGTTGCGCAGCACACTCACCATCGCCTCTCGACCATCTGGACCGCGCACGGGCGTGCTGACCAGCTCGAAGTGCAGGTCCGTGCCCTCCACGGGATCCACCAGGGGCACCTCGCGGCGGCGCACCGCGTCCGCGCCCGCGCCCGCCACCAAGGCCGCGGCGAACACGCGCTGGTTCAGCTGCACCGCGCGGCGACGACCTGGACGTGAATCGGGTGCCACCACGAGCAGCATCTCGGCGCGCGCGTTGGCCAGGTGCGGCTGTCCCTCCATGTCCGTGAGCAGGATGGGGTCCGCCACCGAGTCGATGATGCGGCGCAACAGCCCATCCGGCTCCCACAGCCGCGCGGGCGGCCCGCCGCCGCCGAGGAGCTGACGCGCGAGCTGCGGCCCCAGGCATGACGCCAACCACGGCACATCGGGCGGCAGCATCTCCGTGGGGGACGTCACCACGAGCAGCCCCACGGTGTGCCCGCCCGCGCGCGCCAGCAGGGGCACGGTGAAGAAGCCGCCGCCCTGCGAGGGGGGCAGCAGCGACTGGAGTCCAGGCGCCAGTCCGCGCGTGGCGGCGGGACCCATGGGGACGCTGAGCGCGAACGCGCTGTGCGCCAAGGCGTGGACGAGCGCGTCCTGCTGCGCGGGAAGGAGTCCATGAGCGGCCAGGCACAGCGGCCCGCCATCCGGCGAGTCGAGCGACAGGCACGCCACGGGGGACAGGTGGGCCTGATGGACGAGCCACTCCACCGACGCCTCGGCGCACGCCTGCGCCCCGTCGCACGTCAGCAGCCGCTCGGCGAGCGACAGCCGCGCCGGAGCGTCCGGAGGCACGACGGATGGCAGCGGGGCAGGGGCGGCCACGGCCTTACGCTCCGGGGACCGGGTCGAGCGGGTGGTGGCCTCGGGCGTCAGGTCCAGACGTGTGGCGCGCATCCCCGCCCGGCGCTTCCACGTGGCGCGCGCCCGGGGCGGGCTCCCACGACGCTCCCGGGTCGAGCCGCAGCCCCCGGTCCAGCACGCGATCCAGCACGTCAACGAGGCTGGCGCTTCCGGTGGTTCGTTCCACGGCCATCCGTGTGCGCTCCTGGGCTCCCGGGGGGCGCGGACCCGGCCCGTCACTCTTCTAGCGCGAGGGCCACCGCCGCCCCAGAGCGGCCCGTTCGCCTGCCGCGACTTGCGAACACCGTGGGCTCGCCACTGTTGGCTCTCGCACACGCCCGGCGCGCCGCGCGTGGACGGGATTTCATTGGACCCACGCCGGGCCGAGGGCAGCATGGGGCGCCCATGCCTCGCCTCGCGAAGTCGTCCTCCGTCCCGCTCCTCCCTGATGCCTGGTCTCCCGCCGCTCGCCGCGCGCTCGTGAAGGCGGATCCCGTGATGGGGGCGCTGATGAAGAAAGTGGGCCCCCTGCGGCTGGAACTCAGCCCGCTGCACAGCCCCTTCGAGGCGCTGGCGCGCGCCATCGTCTACCAGCAGTTGCATGCCCGAGCCGCGTCCACCATCTTCGGCCGCGTGTGCGAGCGCGTGGGCCACGGCAAGGCCTTCACGCCGGAGAAGGTGCTGGCCACGCCGGAGACGGCGCTGCGCGAGGCGGGCCTGTCCGCCAACAAGCTGGCCGCGCTGCTGGACCTGGCGCGCAAGACGCAGGATGGCACCGTGCCGCCCCTGGCCCGCGTGCGGCGCATGTCCGACGCGGACCTGGTGGAGCACTTCACCCAGGTGCGAGGCATTGGCCCGTGGACGGTGGAGATGCTGCTCATCTTCCGCCTGGGGCGCCCGGACGTGCTGCCGGTGGATGACTACGGCGTGCGCAAGGGCTTCATGCTCGCGTACCAGCAGGACGAGATGCCCAAACCCAAGGCCCTGCTGGAGTTCGGCGAGCGCTGGCGTCCGTGGCGCACCGTGGCGAGCTGGTACCTCTGGCGCGCCACGGAGCTGCCTCCGGACTCCTTCAAGTGAGGCGAGGGCTCAGTCGGAGGCCGTCGTCACGCGCACGAAGCGGATGTAGCGCCGGTCCGTGCTGACCGCCGCGATGACATAGCCCTGCGCCCAGCCGCCATCCAGCTCGGACACGAAGCCGGAGATGTAGAGGCGGTTGCTGTTGCGGGAGATCTGCGTGATGTACGCCACCGCGCCGTCCACGTCGTCCGCGGTGGGCATCTGCTGGAACAGGACCTGTCCGCGCAGCGTGGTGACCAGGTCGGCGAGCGTGATGGGATAGAAGTCATCCGACTGCTCGTAGGCGCGCGGATACGCCACGGCGAAGTACGCGTCCTTGAGGGTCTCGTTGTTGGCCACGCCCTGCCCGTTGGGGATGTAGCCCTCCGCGATGCGCGAGGCCCCCGCCAGCGGCCCCGCCGAGCCGTACAGCGTCGCGGTGCTCGTGGTGACGAGCGTCACGCCCTGCGGCGCCACCGGGCCCGCGTCGTACAGCTCGTAGAAGTCCCCAAGGTACTTGATGGCCGGGCCGTTGATGCCCGTCTTCCACGTGGAGTCCGCCAGCTTCGTGCCCAGGTAGGTGTGCTCGGCGGCATCCACCACGTGGTCATCGTTCTGGAACGCGCTCAGCGCCGCCGTCATCTCGGCGCGGGTGATGGAGGTGCCGCCCGGGCTGGCCGCGGTGCGGGCCGTGGCGACCTGCGCCTCGAAGGCCGGCACGGACACGCTCACGCCTGCCAGGGCCACGGGTGAGGCCAGCAGCACCGCGCTGGCGACGAGAGAACTCAGAGTCTGGCGCTTCATGTCGGGACCTCGTGCATTCCGAGCCCAGGAGAGCCCGGGAGGGTGGTAATTCACCCCAAGCTCTAGCACGAGATTATTGCGGGAAATCCGTCAAAACTCGGTGCCGGCTCCACTGCTCCTCGGCTGGGGCGTGGGGGCGGGAGTGGGCGCCAGTGGCGCGGAGCGGCGCAGGGGCGCTAGCAGGGCGAGGAAGCCCACGGAGAGCCCGAGCCCGAGCATGAACACGCTCGCGTAGCCCCAGCCGCCGTGGTGGGCATCCGCGAGCCAGCCTCCGAGGAAGCCGGCCACGCCCTTGCCGGCGGTCTCCACGCTGGCCAGCAGCGTGTAGTGCGTGGCGCCGATGAGCGGATCCACGCGCGACATCATGAAGGCGAACATCGCGGTGGTGAGGGCGCCGCCGAAGAACTCCTCGGCCAGGGTGACGGCGATGACGTTCGTGTCGGTGACGCCGGAGTGCGCCAGCAGCCAGCGCCCCGCGAGCGGCACCAGCCGCAGCGTGCCGGTGATTGCCACCGCCTTGAGCAGGGGCACGCGCGAGGCGAGCAGTCCTCCCGCCACGGAGCCGATGAGCGACGCCCCGATGCCCCACGTTCCCACCAGGAGGCCGATCTGCGCGGGCACGTAGCCGGAGTCGACGAGGAAGGACTTGTAGATGACGTCCGACATCGTCTCGCCCAGCTTGTACGTGAGGACGAACAGCAGCAGCCAGCCGGTGCCGGGCATGCGCAGGGCGTGGACGATTTCACCGCGCACCTCGCGCCAGGTGCGCTTGGCTCCCAACGGCACGCCCGTGCTTCGCGGCGGTGGCTCCCGGAAGGCGGCGACCCAGCCGAACACCGCCAGGCACAACCCGGCCATCGCGAGGAAGAGGCCCGACCAGCCGATGTGCGCGCTCGCCCAGACGAGCAGCCCGCCCCCGGTCATCATCCCCAGCTTGTAGCCCACCACCTGCGCGGCGTTGCCGAGCCCCAGTTCCTCCGGTTCGAGCGTGTCCACCGCGAAGCCGTCCACCGCGATGTCCTGCGTGGCGGCGAAGAGGTTCATGAGGAAGATGCAGCCAAACAGGAGCGGCAGCGAGCCCACGTCCACGGCCAGCGAGGCGCACACGCACGCGCTCGCGAGCAAGGCCTGCATGGGGAGGATCCACGACTTCCTGCGGCCGATGCGCTCCGAGGAGTAGCGGTCCACCAGGGGCGCCCACAGCGCCTTGGCCATCCACGGAGAGGCGAGGAGGCCGAGAAAGCCAATGGCGGCCAGCGAGGCTCCGCGCGCGCGCAGGTACACGGGCAACGCGTTGACCTGGAAGCCGAAGGGCATGCCCTGCACGAAGTACAGCGCGCACAGCAGCCTCAGGCGAGACGAGGGAAGTCGCATGTCGCCCCGCAGCATAGAGCCTCTCCCGCCGTGGGGCGGCATGGCTCCTCCCGCCGCGTGGCGGCCCGGGGCCTATACTCGGCCGTTCCCTCCGTTCACGGAGCAGCCCCATGGCAGAGTCGGTTCCTGGCGCAGGTCTCATCGTGGTGACGGTCTCCTCCGAGCACGAGTTGGAGGCGGACCACGTGGACGCCATCGTGGATGTGCGCGCGACCGCGTTCTTCACGGGAGGCGCGGCGCTGACCAATGCGAAGGAGGTGCTCGCGCTGGTGCGCCGGCTGGAGGAGCTGGGCGTCTCCAAGGACGCGTTCTCGCTGGAGGCGGTGCACGCGGAGATGAACGAGGGGCTGCTCACCCGGTCGTCCTCGGCGGTGTACACGCTGCGCATCCGCCTGGACGTGCTGGAGCGCGTGGCGGACGTGCTGGCGGCGTTCACCGGCTTGAAGCAGGCCACGCTGCGCGAGCTGCGCTGGGGCTACGCGCGCGAGACGGAGGCGCGCGAGGGGTGGCTGGAGGAGCTGGCCCGCGCGGCGCTTCGCCAGGCCCGCCGCGTGGCGGATGGCCTGGGCACGCGGCTGGTGGGCACGAGCCGCTTCGCGGAGAAGGTGACGGTGGTGCAGGCGCCGGTCGCTCACGGCGCCTACGACTCTGGAGCCATCAAGTCCCGGAGCTACGGCGGCGGACGCCCGGACCTGGGCTTCACCGTGGCGCACCGCAAGCGGATGTCGGTGGAGGCCACGGTGGAGTTCCACACCGTGCCCGCCGCGTCCTGACGGCGCGGCGGCGCGGACACCGCTCAGGGCGTCTTGGTGGGGTGCTCGGCGTAGTGCATGACCATCTGCTCCAGCCGCGCGAGCGCCTTGTCGAGCGTCTCCTGGGACGGCCCGAAGGACAGGCGCACGTAGTTGCGGAACCGTGAGGTCCGCATGCGGCGCTTGCCGGGGTTCACGTCGAAGAACTCACCGGGCACGGCGATGATCTTCTTCTCCAGCGCGGCGCGGAAGAAGCCCATGCCGTCATTGAGCGGCGCGGGCAGGCCAGACACGTTGCCCCACACGTAGAACGTCCCATCCGGGGCGCGGTCCGTGCGGATGCCCAGCCGCTCCAGGCGCGAGTGGAAGCGGTCGCGCTTCTCGCGGAACACCGTGTGGATGGCGTTCGTCTCGGCCACCACGGCGTCCTCCTGGAGCAGGGGGATGGCCGCGCGCTGGAGGGGGCGGCTGCCACCGCCGTCGAGGAAGCTGCCCGCGCTCGACACGGCCTCGATGACCTGCCGTGGACCAATCGTCCACGTCATGCGCCAGCCCGGGTAGCGCCAGTTCTTGGTGAGGCCGTCGAAGATGACCACGGGGTCGCGGTTGACGTCCTCCACGTAGCGCGCGGCGCTCTCCACGGGCAGGTGGCCGGGGCGGCCCGTCCAGATGTAGTGCGAATAGAACTCGTCGATGAGCAGCGTGCAGTCCTGTTCGCGCGCCACGCCGACCCAGCGGGCCATCTCCTCGCCCTGCACCAGCTTGCCGGTGGGGTTGCACGGGTTGGAGAAGAGCAGGGCGGACAGGCCGCGTCCCTGCACCTCGCGCCGCAGGTCCTCGTGGGTGAATGCGTAGCCGCGCTCGCCCTCCAGCAGGATGGGGATGGCGGTGAAGGCCTTGAAGACATCCAGCAGCTCTTCATAGGCCGTGTAGTCGGGGAGGAAGTGGCCCAGGTTCACCGAGCCCAGGCTCGCCGCGGCGCGGGTCAGGGCCGCGCGGCCACCACCGGACAGGCACACGTTCTCCGCGCTGTACTGGCTGGGCATGCCCCGGCGGTAGAGCCGGTTGTAGAGCGACGCGATGGCCTCGCGAATCTCCCACAGGCCCGCCACGGGGGCGTACTCCTGGTCCGCCACGTCCACGGTGACGGTGTGGAGGCGGGGAGGGGCTCCGGGCAGGTCGCCGGTCTCCGGCTGTCCCTGCCCCAGGTTGCACCACTCCGGGTCTCCGGACTTGTAGCCGCGGCGGCTGGCCTCGGCGGTGACATAGATGACGCCCGTGCGTGGCACGGAGCGGAAGGCATGAAGGGTCCCGTCGTCGCTCACGGCCGCGCACGCTAGCGGACTTGGGGCCCGGGCGCTGTGACTTCCGCTGAGCCCTCCAAGAGAGAAGGGCGGCCCACCAGCCGGCGGGCCACCCCCTCGCTCAGCCTCGGCGCCTGGGACTCAGGTCTCCAGCGAGGCGCGCAGGAACCAGGCGTGCTTCTCGAACTCGGTGATGATGCCGGTGAACAGGTCCACCGTGTCCGTGTCCAGCTGGCCCTCGGCCAGCTTGCGGCTCTCGCGCAGGCCCGCGAGGTACACCTCGATGCGCTCGGCCAGGAGCTTCACGTGCTCCAGGTCGCGCGAGGTCTCCTGCGGGTACTCCGCTAGCCGGCTCGCCTTGGCCACGTGGCGGCTGGTGCCGTAGGCGCGCCCGCCCAGGGTGACGGCGCGCTCCGCGATGGAGTCATTGTGGTTGGCCAGGCTCACCGCGAACGTCTCGAACAGCGGGTGGAGCGCGGCGAACTGCGGGCCCTTGATGTTCCAGTGGGCGACCTTGATTTGCGAGTGCAGGTCGAGTCCGTCCGCGAGCCGCTCGTTGAGCGTCTGCGACAGCGCGGTGCGGGCCTGCTCGGGAAGGGGGCTCGGGCTCTTGTAGAGAGACATGGCGGGGTTTCCTTTGGCTTTCGTGAATGTGCCCGATTGGATGCACGGGGCCGGAAAAGGAAGCGCCCTTCGGTGCGAACACCGAAGGGCGCCAGGGAACAGCGCACCAGGAGGTGAGGCCTGGCGTTACGACTCCAGACCCACCGCCGCGGCGTGGACCACGGCCGCGATGCGGACCGCGTCATGCACATGGTCTTCGGTCAGGCCGCCATCCAGCACGACCTTCTCGTGAGCGCGCATGCACATCTCGCAGCCGTTGATGGCGCTGACCGCGAGGCAGACCAGCTCGAAGTCCACCTTGTTCGTCAGCACCTGCGCGAGCCGGTTCATCCGCAGTCCCGCACGCTTGCTCGAGTAGGACTCCTTCCCGATCATGTGGCGGAACCGGTAGTAGACGTTGTTCATCGCCATCAGCGAGGCCGCGGCGCGCGCATCCTCGATGACGGGCTCCGGGTTCGTGAGGGCCTTCTTCGCCTCTTCGAGCAGGGCTTCCTTCAGCCGATCATTCCGAGCGGCGAAGGCGCATGCGACGGCCACGCCCCAGCGCTGCTCGGGCGTCAGGCTGCCCCCCTCCAGTACTGCGGAGAGGTTGAGGCGGGTGTCCTTGTGGGCGTCCGCGAGTTCGCCGCGGACGACTTCGAGCGAAGCCATGATGGATTACCCCGCCTTCATCTTCTGGGTCAGGGTCTCCTGGCCCTTCTCCCAGTTGCACGGGCACAGCTCGTCCGTCTGCAGCGCGTCCAGCGTGCGGACGGTCTCCTTGACGTTGCGGCCCACGGACAGGTCATTCACCGTCACGTGACGGATGATGCCCTGGGGGTCCGCGATGAACGTGGCGCGCAGGGCCACGCCCTCCTCCTTGTGGAGGATGCCCAGCGCGGCGCTCAGCTCGCGCTTCACGTCCGCCAGCATGGGGAACGGCAGGTTCTTCAGGTCCGGGTGGTGCGTGCGCCACGCGTGGTGCACGAACTCGCTGTCGGTGCTCAGGCCGAGCACTTGCGCGTCGCGGTCCTGGAAGTCCTTGTTGTGCTTGCCGAACTCCGCGATCTCCGTCGGGCAGATGAACGTGAAGTCCTTGGGCCACGCGAAGAGCACCGTCCACTTGCCCTTGTACGTGTCGTTCGAGATCTCCTTGAACTCCTTGCCCTTCTCCAGGCTCACGGTGGCCTTGACCTTGAACTCGGGAAGCTTGTCGCCAACGGTCAGCATTACGACTCCTTGAGTGGGGGCCGGCCAGGAGGGACGGCCCAGCAGGTGTGATTGCGCTTTCTCTACAGCAGGCACCGTGCCAACGCCCCTGCTTCAGTGATTCCAGGGACTTGACTCCAGACCCTAAAAGGTCAGTGCCGCTGGGGCGGTGAATAACGAAATACCGGTGCCTTCCGCCACTGCAATTTCGGTGGCCCGCTATTATCCGAGAGACATGTCGGATGAACGGATGGCGGGCCGCGCCGAGGTGGCGAAGGATGCTCGGGAGCTGGTGGAGCTGGCAACCACGGAAGAAGGCGTGGGGGAACTGCTCCGTCGAGGATTGGACTGGTTGACCCGGGTGGTGCCGTTCGACCTGGCGACGCTCTTCTTGTTGAAGGGCGGCCGGTTGGAGGCGGTGGCGGCGCGTGGGCCGCTGGCGAACACGCGGGTGCGGCAGCACGTGCTGGAGCTGGCGGACTTCCCGTCGCTGAAGCACGCGTTGGAGTCGCGGCGCGCGCGGGCCTTCACGGAAGAGGACCACGCGCATGGAGACGGCGACCCGTTCGATGGGGTGTTGGACCTGCCGGCGGGGCACTCGTGCATGGTGGTGCCGTTGTGCGCGGGTGAGCGCGCCTATGGTGTGCTGACGTTGGACCGCGCCGAGTGCGTGGCGTACCCGCAGCCCGTGGTGGACCTGGTGGAGGTGTACGGCCAGATGCTGGCCACCGCCATCCAGAGCGCCGAGCAGCGCGCCAACTTCGAGCGACTGCACCGCCAGGACCATGAGCACGCGAAGCTGCTCGAGTCGCAGCTCGGTGGGGACTCCGAAGGCATCCTGGAGACGTCGCTGAACCAGGCCATGCGCGACTTGGCCATGCGCGCGCGGCAGGTGGCGGAGACGGACACGCCGGTGTTGATTCTGGGAGAGACGGGCACGGGCAAGGAGCGGCTCGCGCGCGCCATCCACCGTTGGAGTTCGCGAGCGGATCAGCCCTTCGTCACCATCAACTGCGCGGCCATTCCCGCGGGCCTGTTGGAGAGCGAGCTGTTCGGCCACGTGAAGGGCGCGTTCACCGGAGCGACGCGCGACCGCGCCGGGCGCTTCCAGATGGCGAACGGCGGCACGCTGTTGTTGGACGAGGTGGGCGAGCTGCCGGTGGAGCTGCAGGCCAAGCTGTTGCGTGCGCTCCAGGAGAAGGCCTTCGAGCCCGTGGGCAGCGACAAGACGGTGCGCGCGGACGTGCGCATCCTGGCGGCCACGCATGTGGAGTTGCAGCAGGCCATCGCGAACAAGCGCTTCCGCGAGGACTTGTACTACCGCCTGAGCGTCTTCCCGTTGCGGCTGCCTCCGCTGCGCGAGCGGCGCGAGGACCTTCCTCAGTTGTGCGCCTTCTTGTTGGAGGAGCAGGCGCGGCGCACGGGGCGCAGGGGCATGCGGGTGACGCCGGATGGGCTGGAGCGTCTGGCGACCTATGACTGGCCCGGCAACCTGCGCGAGCTGGCGAACGCGCTGGAGCGCGCCACCATCCTCACGAAGCGGCCCGAGCTGGGGCGCGAGTCGTTCGACCTTCCCTCGCGGGGAAGCGCGCCAGCACCCGCGGAGGTCGCCGCGCCTGCGGCAGGGGAGTCCGCGCCGAAGGCGGGCTCGGTGGCCACGCTGGCGGCGGTGCAGCGCGAACACATCTTGCGAGTGCTCAGTCTGACGCGCGGGCGCGTGTACGGGCCGGGCGGTGCCGCGGCGCTGCTCGGGCTGAAGCCGTCCACGCTCCAGAGCCGGATGAAGAAGCTCGGCATCGCGCGACTGGAGCAGTTCGTGGTCGACGAGGCGTGAGGCTCGTCAGTGCCGGTGGGCGCCGTCCTCGCGCAGCTCGCGTCGGTCCTCGCGCATCTCGGCGTGGTTCTGCATCTGCTCGGCGCGCGCGAGCTGGAGCAGGTCGCCCATCAGGGCGCGCTTGCGCTGGAGGCTGCCCGGATCCGTGCGGCCATAGAGCCCATCCAGCTCCCGGGCGATGGAGCGCGTCTGCTCCAGGGAGGCCCGCTCGGCTCGCGCGTCGCGCACGTCGTCTCGGCGGTCCCTTCGGTCATCCGCGCGCGCACCCGGGGAACTCCAGCCGTTCCGGTCGTCGCGCAGCTCGCGGTTGTCGCGGCGCACCTCGCGGACGTCCTTGGCCAGCTCGTGGTGGCTCTCGTCCAGCTCGGAGGCGATGTACGCGCGCAGCTCCGACTCCACGCGGTTCAGGTCATTGCGGTCGCGACGCCCGCGTGCCGCGTCGTAGCGATTGATCAGCGACTCCAGCTGATGCAGGTCCCGCCGGTCATCCCGCTGCTCCCGGCGGTCTTCGCGCAGCTCTCGACGGTCCTGTGCTCGCTCGGGCGGCCCGCCCGCTTGCGCCAACACGGGGAGGGAGAGCGTCAACGTTGCCAGCAGCCACTTCGACATGGGGGGAGCTCCTGAGGGCAGGTTCTGCCCCGCTCAAACGCCCCCCGAGCCCGAGAATTCAACCCCGCCACGCGGACCGCCGCGGCGGGGTGGGTGCGGCTGCGACTCAGGCGACGCGAGGCGCCTCGGCGCGCACCGGGTACTGGCCACGCTTGCCGAAGGGCGGGTCGAACAGGTGCGGATCCGACTGGCGCGAGCGGAACAGGTCGATGATGTAGTTCATCCGCTGGTCCAGGCGGCTCCAGTCCTTGGCGGCGGTGCCGTGCAGGCTGTCCGGCGTGCGGTCGAGCTTGCCCATCAGCGCGCGAAGCTCCGGGTTCTCGAGCGAGCGCAGGTTCGACGGGAACAGGTCCTGCTCCATGCCCGCGGGAGGCGGCAGGTCATTGCCGAGCTTCAACGCGCCGCCGGGCACCGCCAGCTTCATCATGTGGTCCGTGGCGAAGCGGCGGAACGTGCTCGCCAGCCCGTCCACCACGGGCGACAGCGCCGCGTCCACCACGCCGCTCTTGATGGCGGCCTTGGCGGCGAGGTTGGCGGGGAAGGGCAGGGCGTTGGCCGCGCCCTGGATGGACTGCTTGAGCAGGTCCCGGAACGTCTCCTTCACCGGCGTGTTCAGCGCCTTCTCCACGTAGGGCTGAAGCTGCGTCTGCTCGTGCAGGCCGATTTGATCATTGGCCAGCAGCATCAGCTCGGCCTTCTTGTTCGGATCCTTCTCGAACATGGCCTCGGCGTAGTGCCCGAAGGCCTGCTTGAGCAGCGGCTTGTCCGCGGGGAAGCTCTCCAGGTACTTCTGCGTCTTGGCCGCGTCGTAGGCCGTGTCGCCCTGGAAGGTCTCGATGAAGCGCGCGAACTCGGTGCCCACCTCGTGGAACACGAGCTGGTTGCCGTCGGCGATCGCCTTGCTGACGTCGTCGAGCGCCTTCGAGCCCGCCTTCGCGATGTCCGACAGGCCCGGCAGCGCGGGCAGGCCCACCTTGCGGAGGATGTCGTCCACCTTGGACAGCGGCCCCATGACGTCGCCCGCGCCGTGGAGCGCGTCCACCAGCATCTTGGGCATGTCCTCCTGGCGGATGCTCACCCCTGCCTGCTTGGACGCCCACGTGCCGAAGGTGGCCCAGCTCGCGTTCTCCGTGCCGAGCATCTGCCCCATCGCGCTCGACAGGTCCGAGTAGCCCTGGGTGATGGCCATGTTGCGGGCCACGGGGTCCTTCATCGCGGAGATGGCCTCCACGTCTCGGGCGCTGGGGTAGGACCCGGGCGTGACGCCGGTGCCTCGGGACGCGGGGGCCGTGGCCGCGAGGGCGACGGGGCCGGCCGAGCGCGGCTTCGACTCGAACCCCGACACGCCGCGCTCATCGCGGACGGGCGTGGCGCGGGCCTTCACGTCGGGACGTGGGCGCGGGTTCTCGGAAATGGGACGGGGCTGCGGAGCGACGCGGGAGCCAATGCGCGGGGGAGACATGTGGGGATTCTCGGTGGGCGGCCGAACAGAGTTGCTACCGGTGCGTCCGGGGCAGGACGGGTACGAAAGCGCTTGCTCCAGGGGACGAAGCCGCCGATGTAACACGGGGTCTCCATGCACCCGCGCTTCCTCCGCTTCCGACCCTCCGTTGCCGGGCTGGCCTTCCTCGGACTCATCTGGGGGCTCGTGCTCGCCCCGGGCTGTGGGCGCAAGGAGGCACCCTCCGCCCCGGGGGACTTCCGTGGGCGCACGCTGCGCATCGGCACGGACGCCACCTATCCGCCCTTTGAGTCGGTGCACGACGGGGAGCTGGTCGGCTTCGACGTGGAGCTGGGCAACCTGGTGGGCGAGGAGCTGGGCGCCAAGGTCGAGTGGACGAACACCTCGTTCGACGGTGTCTTCCCCGCGCTGCTCGCCGGCAAGTTCGACCTGGTGATGTCCGCCGTCACCATCACCCCGGAGCGGCAGGAGCGTCTGGCCTTTTCGGATCCGTATTACACGGCCGGCCAGCGGGTGGCCGCGCGCCAGGATGACCTGAGCATCACTGGCATCGAGAGCCTGCGCGGCAAGGTCGCGGGCATCCAGATCAACACCACCGCCGCGCTGGTGCTCCAGAAGCTCCCGGACGTGCAGGTGCGCCAGTACCCGAGCATCGACCTGGCGCTGCAGGACCTGCTCAACGGCAACCTCGCGGGCGTGGTGGGGGACTCGCCGACGCTGCGCTACTTCATCCACCACGGCTTCAAGGGCCTGCGCACCACCGGGGACCTGCTCACCGAGGAGCACTACGGAATCGTGATGCGGCCGGACGACCCGGCCCTGCGCACGGCGGTGAACGCGGCGCTGAAGCGGCTGCGCGACAATGGTCGGTTCGCCGCGCTGGAGGAGAAGTACTTCGGAGTCGCGGCGCAGCAGGCCAAGCCAGCGCTGACGGGCGTGCCTTGGGGCAGCGTGGCGCGTCGGCTGGTGCGGGGCATGGCGCTGACGCTGGGGCTCACCGCGCTGGCGCTCCTGGCCGGTCTGCCTTTGGGGCTGGGCGTGGCGCTGGGGCGGCGCGCGAAGCCGAAGGTGCTGGCGTGGCTGTGCGCGGGCTATGTCGAGGTGCTGCGCGGGACGCCGCTGCTCGTGCAGATCATCTTCATCTACTACGCGCTGCCGCAGCTGCTCGGGGTGGACCTGGCGCCGTTCCTGGCGGCGGTGCTGGCGCTGACGCTCAACAGCGCGGCCTATGTGGCGGAGATCTTCCGCGCGGGCATCGCGTCGGTGGACCCGGGGCAGTCCGAGGCCGCGCGCGCGTTGGGCATGAGCTCCGCGCAGGCCATGCGCTTCGTCATCCTCCCGCAGGCGGTGCGCAACGTGCTGCCGCCGCTGACGAACGAGGGCATCGCGCTGCTGAAGGACTCGTCGCTGGTGTCCATCATCGGCATGGCGGAGCTGACGCGCTCGGGGCAGGAGCTGGCCAGCCAGCTCGCGGCGCCGTTGGCCATCTGGCCGCTGGTGGCGGTGTTCTATCTCCTGGCCACGTTGCCGCTGACACGGCTGGCCGCGGCGCTGGAACGGCGCCTCCAAAATCAACGCTGAGGAACGACATGGCGCTCGTCGAAGTCCGCAACCTGCACAAGCGCTTCGGGGCGGTGGACGTCCTGCGTGGCGTGGACCTCACCGTTCAACCGGGCGAGGTGGTGGTGTTCGTCGGCCCGTCCGGATGTGGAAAGTCCACGCTGCTTCGGTGCCTGTGTGGCCTGGAGCTGCCGTCCGAAGGCGAAGTGATGGTGGGTGGAGTGCCCGTGCGAGATGACGCCGCGGCGCTCCAGGCCCTGCATCGCCGAGTGGGCATGGTGTTCCAGCGCTTCCACCTGTTCCCGCACCTCAGCGCGTTGCAGAACGTGACGCTGGCGCCGCGCAAGGTGCTGGGCATGCCCGATGCGGAGGCCGAGGTGTTGGGCCGGCGCATGCTGTCGATGGTGCATCTGGGCGATCGCGTGGACGCATACCCGGCGCAGCTCTCGGGTGGGCAGCAGCAGCGGGTGGCCATTGCTCGCGCGCTGGCGATGAAGCCGGAGCTGATGCTCTTCGATGAGCCCACGAGCGCGCTGGACCCCGAGCTGGTGGGCGAGGTGCTGGAGGTCATGCGCGAGCTGGCGCGCGAGGGCATGACCATGTGCGTGGTGACGCACGAGATGGGCTTCGCCGCGGACGTGGCTCACCGCGTGCTCTTCCTCGACGGAGGCCGCGTGGTGGAGGAAGGCACGCCGCAGCAGGTGCTTCGCGAGCCGAAGCAGCCGCGTACCCGTGAGTTCCTCGCGCGCCTGCTCCAGCGCTGAGTTTCGGTCGCGCTGGGACGTGAGGTCCGCGCGCGCCTGTCCCCGTGCCGCTCAGCGCTCGGTGGACAGGCCCAGCTCGGCGGCGCGGTGGGTCCACGCTTCTCGTGCTTCTTCGACGGACACGGACGCGAAGCGCACGTGGGCGCCGGGGCGGCGCGCGGCGAGCCGTCCCCAGTCCGCGCGGATGACGACGGCGATGAGCGGATAGCCTCCCGTCGTGGGGTGATCCGGCCCGAGCACGATGGGCTCTCCGGACAACGTCACCTGGATGGCCCCGCGCGCCATGGGCCTCGACGTACCCGTGCCTTCATCGCCATGGGGAATGGCGGCACCGCGCAGCCGCATGCCCACCCGGTCACTCAGCGTGGACACGGTGAAGTCCGTGCCCACCAGCAGCGGCAGCGCCGTGGCGTCGAAGCGCTCCAGGTCCGGCCCCGCGGTGACTCGCACAGGGGCCTGCGCGTCCAGGCTCACCTCGGGGGATTGAGCGTCGGGCGGACCATTGCCGGCGCCGAGGGGGAGCGCGTCTCCCGGGCGCAGGGCGCGCCCCTGATGCCCGCCCAGGTTCGCGACGAGCAGCGTGCCCCGTCCTCCCAACACCTCGGGCACCGCGATGCCTCCGTCCACCGCGACGTAGCGCACGGCGAGGGACTCGGGGGCGGGGACGGTGAAGGTCTCGCCATCCGCCACCGTGAACGAGCGCCCGTCCACGGAGATGCGGGCCGCGCGGCCGCGCACTCGCAGCGCCAGCCGCCCGTAGGATTCGAGCGCCGCCGCGCCTCGGGGATTGCCCACCGCGCGGTTGGCCGCCACGAGCAACTCCGGAACCAAGGGCCCTCCGGAGGGGACGCCGTGGTGCATCTGCCCGGGGCGCCCGCCATCCTGCACCGTGACCGGCGCACCCATTCCGGTGATGTCCAGCCAGCCGTTCATGCATCCACCTGCTCGAAGCGCACCCGGTCTCCGGGCCGCAGCACCGCGCCCCGCTCCGAGTCGAAGGCCGTGAAGTCCAGCGCGGTCCCCACCAGGTTCCATCCCCCGGGGGACGTGAAGGGGTAGACGCCCGTGCGCGCTCCCGCGATGCCCACCGAGAGCGCCGGCACTCGCGCGCGAGGCGAGGCCAGTCGCGGGCACGCGATGCTTGGGTCCACTTCGCCCAGGTAGGCGAACCCTGGCAGGAAGCCCACGCATCGGACGGTGTACTCGCGCGCCGCGTGCCGTCGCGCCACCTCGTCCACCGTCAACCCGCCGTGCTCCGCCACCTTCGCCAGGTCGGGGCCGTCGTAGCGCACGCGCAGGGTGACGCGCGGATGGGGCTGCTCGACCGCGGGCAGCAAGCGCAAGCGCGCGAGGACGAGCCGAGGCTCCTCCGGAGGCGCGTCGGGAGCGAAGTACACGCTGACGTGGTCCTCGGTGAGGACGCAATCCACCACGTGAGGCAGGGCGCGCAGGGTCTCCTGTGCCCGTCCTCCGTCCAGCCCCTCCGGGAGCGTCAGTCGCAGCGCGCACTCGCCCAGCGGGTCCTCGCGAATCGCGAGTGCATCCAGTCCCGCACGCACCTCGGTGGCCAGGGTGACCGCGCCCGGCGTGTCGCCGTGAACGCACAGCGTCTCGACCGCACCGCTCTTCGCCAGCCGCGAGGCGTTCTCCCGCACGCGCGCGAGGTCCGTCAGCACGGCCCCGGGCTGGCCCCTCGGGATGAGCGAGCCGTCCGGCCGCGTCCCCCGGTCCGCGAAGCCCTCGCGCAGATAGGCGAGGCTCGCCTCGCGCGCCGCGTCCCACAGCGCCCCCTGCGGAGGCCCGATGAGCGTGAGGTCCGGTCCCAGCGCGCGGATGAGTCCCGCGACGACCGCCCGAGCGATGGCCGGCGTGGCGTGGGCTGCGTGGTAGAGCGCGCCGTGGGGCTTGGCGAAGGCGACGCGCTGGCCCCGCTCGGAGGCGAGCCTCGCGAGCCGGGTGCATTGCTCCGCCACTTGCTGACCGAGGACGTCAGGGGCGACGTCGAGCGTGCGCCGCCCGAAGCCTTCGCGATCCTCGAACGATGGGTGCGCACCGACGTGAGTGCCGTGCCGCTCACATTGCGCCAAGGCGTGGCGCATGGAGGCGTCATCCCCCGCGTGTCCGCCGCACGCGATGTTGGCCACGTGCGCCAGGGCGTAGAGCCGAGGGTCCTCGTCGGGCAGCTCGCCCAGGTCGATGTTGAGGAGGCACCCCATCATGGGCGCCACGCTACACAAAAAAATCCAGCACTGGTCCGTGCCCACCCGGTGACCAGGGTCTCTGGTCGCGGCGAAGACACGGAGGCCAGTGCTGGAACCGCGCCCCCGGAATAAGGGGCCGGCCTGATTCCGGAAGACGCGGGTGCCCCCCCGCCACCATGGAGGGGAAGGCGAACTGAACTACGAGGTGATTTGGAGGACTCCCCCCTCGTGCACCACCTCTTCCGGGATACGTGGCGAGGGGCTTTTTCTGGCAATTTCGCCGTGAATCTTTTGTCAGCGCGGCGTCGCCAGGGTCGAGGGGCCACCGGCCTTCACCCACCGAACGAGGGCCAGCGCGGTGCGCTCGTCAATCAGCTCGGCGTAGGTGGGCATGGGCGTGCCCGGCAGGTACTTCTCCGGGTTGCGCACCCACTTCACCAGCTCCAGGTCCGAGCGGTGGGCCGCGTGCGCGAGCCGGTCGTGGTAGCGCGCCCCGGGCGCATGGCAGCTCGAGCACCCGTACTGGACGAACAGCTTCGCCGCGTCCACCTTCGCGGGCGTCAGCACGGGCCTCGGCTTGCGCACCACGGGATTCACCTGCCCGCTGGCCAGCGTGGTCGCGGGAGGGGGCGTCGAGCCGACCGAGGGCGTCGCCGTGGGTGTGGTCGTCGGAGGAGGCGCAGCAGGTGTCGGAAGGGCCTCGGCGACGGCGGCCTCGGCGGCGGTGTCGAGCTGGGTCTCCGCGCTCTGGTCGCCCGCGCCCGTGTCGGGATTCACCCAGGCCGCGCGGACGCTGGTGGCGGTGAGGCGGGGGCGCGCGCCGTCCACGTTGTTCTTCTTCGGAGCCAGGGTGCGCAGGTAGTCGTAGAGCGCCCGGGCCTCGGCTTCATCGAGGGCGCGGAAGCGCGGCATGGGGGAGCGCAGCGCCGAGCCATCCGGCGCGAGCCCGTCGCGCAGCGCGCGGGTGAAGTCCGCGAGCGTCCAGTTCGCGAGGCCTGTGGCATCGAACGTGAGGTTGCTGGAGTAGACCTTGCGGCCCTCGGGGTCCACGAAGGCCATGCCGCCCGAGAAGGCGTCGTCGCCTTTCGTCTTGTCGGGGCTGAAGCCGTCCGTGTGGCACGAGGCGCAGTCGTAGACCTCGTGGGCCATGTAGCGGCCGTACTCCAGCGTGGGCCCCTTGGGGGGCACGGGGATGCCGGAGGCGGGGCGCTCCGCGGGGGTGTTGCCGGTGATGAAGCGGAAGCCGATGCCGCCCACGAAGCTGAACTCGCACGCGGGCGCGGGCTTTGGATCCGCTCGGAACAGCGGGTCCTCCGAGCGCAGGAAGCCCAGCACCGCCGCGAGGTCCGCGTCGCCCATGCCGTAGCTGGGCATCACCATGAGGCGCCCGTCGCGACTCACCGCGTAGCGGATGGCGCGCGCCAGCTCCTCGTCCTTCGCCGCGCCAATGCCGCCCACCGGATCCGCGGTCAGGTTGGCCGAGTGGAAGCGGCCCATGTACGAGGGCAGCTCGCGCAAGGGCGCGCCCGAGGCGGTGTCTCGGTCTCCGCCGCGATGACAGGCCTCACAGCTCGCGTGGAAGATGTCGGCGCCGCGCACGAGCGCCTGGGGAGACGTGTCCGCGCGGATGGGCGGGTAGGGCGCGTGGACGGTGCCCGCGCATCCCGAGAGCAGCACGAGGGTCGACAGCACGGCAGCCAGCACGTCGCGGCGCATCATGGGCTCCTCAACTCGGGGCGCAGGACGGATAGCGCACTTCGGGCCCTTCGTGGAGACCCCCTCCCGCGCGCTCGCGGCTACAGTGCCTCGGATGACCCGCCCCCTCGAGTCCTACCGCGCCGAGTTCCCTGTCCTACAGGAGCAGCTCTACCTGAATCACGCGGGCGTGGCGCCCACGAGCCTGCGCGCCGCGAGCGCCGTGCGTGGCTGGATGGAGGACCTGGTGCATACCGGCATCCAGCACGAGCGCGGCTGGGAGGCCCACTGCGAGAAGGTCCGAGGCATGGCCGCGCGGCTCATCGGTGCCGCGCCGGACGAAGTGGCCTTCGTGCGCAACACCAGCCACGGCCTGGGCCTGGTGGCCGAGGGACTCGACTGGCGTCCCGGTGACGAGGTCGTGGTGGCCACCCGCCTGGAGTACCCCTCCAATGTCTATCCCTGGCTCCACCTGCGCGACCGCGGCGTGGTGGTGCGCGACATCGAGACGCCCGCGGGCGGAGTCACGCCGGAGGCAGTGGCCGCCTCGCTCACCTCGCGCACGCGGTTGGTGGCCGTGTCGTCCGTGCAGTTCGCGACGGGGTACCGCACGGACCTCGATGCGCTCGGGGCGGTGTGCGAACGCGCGGGCGCGTTGTTGTGCGTGGACGGCATCCAGAGCGTGGGCTGCGTGCCGGTGGACGTGAAGAAGTCTCGCGCGCACTTCCTCAGCGCGGACAGCCACAAGTGGATGCTGGGCATCGCGGGCATCGGCATCCTCTACGTGGCGCGCGACGTCCTGCCGCGCGTGCGCCCGGTGCTGGTGGGCTGGCGCAGCACCACGGACGCGTGGAACTTCAATCGCAGCCACTTCGAGCTGCGCCCGGACGCGCTGAAGTTCGAGGAGGGCAGCGCGGCCTACACCGGCATCTACGCGCTGGGCGCGGCGCTGGAGCTGTTGCTGGAGGTGGGGGTGGACCGCATCGCCGAGCGCATCGGCCAGCTCGTCTCGCGGCTGGAGGCGGGCCTTCGCGACCTGGGCTGCGACGTGGGGCCCGCGCCCGAACACCGCGCGGGCATCCTCACCTTCCTGCCGCCCGGCGCGGATCCGCGCGCGCTCAGCACCTGGTTGTCCGAGCGCAAGGTGGCGCATTCCGTGCGGCGCGGGCGCATCCGCCTGTCGCCGCACTTCTACAACACGCCAGAGGAGATGGACCGGGTGGTGAGCTGGGTGCGCGAGTTCGCGCACCCCTGAGTCCCGAGCGCTATTGCGCGGGGAAGAGCGAGTCGATGGACAGGTAGCGCTCGCCCGTGTCGTAGCAGAAGCACAGCACGCGGCTGCCGTCCGGCATCTCGCCCAGCTTCTGGTTCACCGCGGACAGCGAGGCGCCCGAGGAGATGCCCACGAAGATGCCCTCCTCGCGCGCGGAGCGGCGCGTGAAGGTGAACGCGTCCTCCTCGGCCACCTGGATGGTGCCGTCGAGCACTTCCGTGTGCAGGTTCTTGGGGATGAAGCCCGCGCCAATGCCCTGGATGGGGTGCGGGCCCGGCGCGCCGCCGCTGATGACGGGGGACTTCACGGGCTCCACCGCGAACACCTTGAGCTTGGGCCAGCGCTTCTTGAGCACCTCGGCGACGCCGGTGATGTGGCCACCCGTGCCCACGCCGGTGATGAGGTAGTCCAGCCCGTCCGGGAAGTCGTTGAGGATCTCCTGCGCGGTGGTGCGCTGGTGCACCTCGATGTTGGCCGCGTTCTCGAACTGCTGGGGCATCCACGCGTTGGGCACCTGGGCCACCAGCTCATTGGCGCGCGCGATGGCGCCCTTCATGCCCTGCGCGCGCGGGGTCAGCTCGAAGGTGGCGCCGTAGGCGGCCATGAGGCGGCGGCGCTCGATGCTCATGGACTCGGGCATGACGAGCACCAGCTTGTAGCCCTTCACCGCGGCCACCATGGCCAGCCCGATGCCGGTGTTGCCGCTGGTGGGCTCGATGATGACGCTGTCCTTGTTGAGGATGCCGCGCTTCTCCGCGTCTTCAATCATCGCCAGGGCGATGCGGTCCTTGATGCTGCCGCCCGGGTTGGCGCGCTCCAGCTTCATGTGGACGGTGACGCGAGAGGGGAACAGCCGCTGGATGCGCACATGCGGCGTGTTGCCGATGGTCTGCAGGATGGAGTCGGCTTTCATGGGTCCGTGGCGGGGCTGCGGGTGAGGGCTGCGCTGCGTTTCAAATGTGGTAGTCCAGCTCATCGAGTCCGCTGTCGCCGTTGCGCGGGCGGACCTCGCTGCGTCGGGTGACGATGGAGTTGCGCGGCACGCTCTGCGTGAGCCACGCGTTGCCGGCGATGATGCTGCCCTGGCCCACCACCGTCTCGCCGCCGAGGATGGTGGCGTTGGCGTACACCACCACGCCGTCCTCGATGGTCGGGTGGCGCTTCTTGTTCGCCAGGGCCTTCTCCACCATCAGCGCGCCCAGGGTGACGCCCTGGTAGAGCTTCACGTTGTCGCCAATCAGCGTCGTCTCGCCGATGACCACGCCCGTGCCGTGGTCGATGACGAAGCGCCGCCCGATGACCGCCCCCGGGTGGATGTCCACGCCCGTGCGCTGATGCGCGTGCTCGGTGAGCAGCCGCGGCAGCAGCGGGAAGCCCAGGCCGTGGAGCGCGTGCGCCACGCGGTAGATGGCGATGGCGAGGAAGCCCGGATACGTGAGGATGACCTCGTCCACGCTGCGCGCGGCGGGGTCCGCGTCGAAGATGGCCTGCGCGTCCTGCTGGAGCCACGCGTACGTGTCCGGCAGTCCCGCCATGAAGCGCGCCGGGAGCGACGGCTCCGTGCGCGGATAGTGCGGCTCCAGCAGGTCCAACAGCCGGTGCAGGCTGGCTTCCACGGTGGTGACGTCACGCCGAACCGCCGCGGCGCTGCACTCCAGCCGGTCCGCGAAGTGCGGGAACAACAAGCCCAGCACCTGCCCGACGAACTCCGGCGCCGCCTTGCGCACGTCCGGGGGAAAGCAGTGGCGCTGCCTCGCATCCAACAGGGCCGCTACCAGTCTTGCGTGAGGGTCTTCCATGGGGCGTTGCGTCAGACTAGCCGAAGAGGGGGGACCTCTCCCTAACGCCCGCCCGCGTCATCGCGCATGACGGAACGCGGGGCGCTCACGCCCCCGCCCCTTGACCGCGGCCCAAGGCTTGGGACATCATGAGTTTGACTTTGAGAATCAAAGTCAAAATTTGAGCCCAGGCGAGGACGCGATGTCTGCTCAGGAATGCGGAAAGACAGTGCTGGCGCGGGGGCCATGCGCCGAGGTCACGCGGTGCGCCTGCGGGCACATCCACCTGGCAGTGGGGCCGGTGACGCTGCGGCTGGACGAGGACATCCTGCGGGCGCTGGGGCTCACGCTGGCCGAGGCGGTGCGGCGCCTGGCGGGGCCGGCCGAGTCCGAGACGCCAGCGATGGCGGGCGCGCCCCACGGGGTCTCCACGGGCGGGTGGAAGCAGTGACGGTCACCGGCGTCTGGAGGGGCCCGCGTCCGGAGACCTCGGCGCGCGAGCGGCGCCTGTCCGTCGCGTCGCAGGCGACGGGGCTGGCCTTGCGGCTGGAGGAGGAGACGGTGGAGGCGCGCCTGCGCGTGGAGCGCTCGCTGTTCCTGCAGTCGCTGTTCTGCGAGCCCTGGGAGGGCGGCGTGCTGGGCGAGTACGTCCGCGCGGCCCACTACACGGCGTACCTGCGTCAGCTCCATGTCCTCTACGTGACATTCGAGTCCTTGCTGCCCCGGTTGAGGGATGTGCCCCTGGCGCAGGTGTTGTGGCTGCCGGAGCTGCGGCGCGCGTCCGCGTTGGAGGCGGACCTCGCCTGGTTCTGCGGGGACACGCGCAGCGAGCCGTTCGCGTGCGAGGAGACGCTGCTGCACGTGGAGCGGATGCGGGAGGTGCTCGGCGAGGCGCCGCACCTGCTGCTGGCCCATGCGTATGCGCGCTGCGTGCTGGACCTCTATCCGGGGCCGCTGAAGGCGCAGCTGGTGGCGGAGTCCTTCGAGTTGGAGGACGGCCATGGCACGGCGTTCTACAACGCGCTCTCGCTGGGCGAGGTGCCGGCCTTCCGCGCGCGGCTGCATGAGCGACTGGAGGCGCTGCGGCTGGGTGAGGACGCGGTGGAGGAGATTGTCCAGGAGGCGCGTCTGGCCTTCCGTCTCCATGCGCGACTGTGCGAGTCCCTGGCTCGCGGCGGACCCGCCGTGGCGCTTGCCGCGCCGCGATAGTGAATGGCTGACGGGCCGGCGAGCCCCGCGGTCATCGGTCGCTTGTGGAGCACGCCGCGTCCTGGGGACGATGGGGCATGACCGCTCCCTCCTATGCCCATGGCACGTGCCCGACCCCGCTGCTCGGGGAGACCGTCGGGAGGAACCTCCAGCGCATGGTGGAGGCGCATGGTGACCGGGAGGCGCTGGTGGTGGTGTCGCAGGGCTACCGCGCGACGTACCGCCAGTTCTGGGACGCGACCACTGAGGCGGCCATGGGCCTCTTGGGATTGGGCGTGGGCAAGGGCGACCGGGTGGGGCTGTGGTCTCCCAATCGCTTCGAGTGGGTGGTGTGCCAGTACGCGGCGGCGCGGGTGGGCGCCATCCTCGTCAACCTCAACCCGGCCTACCGCACGGCGGAGCTGGAGTACGCGCTCAATCAGGCCGGCGTCAGCGTGCTGCTGTTGGCCAAGGGCTTCCGGCAGACGGACTACCGGACGATGCTGGAGGAGGTGCGGCCCCGTTGCCCGGCGCTGCGCGTGGCGCTGGTGCTGGATGATGACTGGGAGTTGCTCGCGCGCACCGGGGCGCACGTGAGCGAGCGGACGCTGGCGGACCGCGAGGCCTCGCTCCAGTTCGATGACCCCATCAACATCCAGTACACCTCTGGGACGACGGGCTTCCCGAAGGGCGCCACGCTGTCGCACCACAACGTGCTCAACAACGGCTTCTTCGTGGGGGAGTTGCTGGGCTACGGGCCCGAGGAGCGGGTGTGCATCCCCGTGCCCTTCTACCACTGCTTCGGCATGGTGATGGGCAACCTGGCGTGCACGTCCCATGGGGCGTGCATGGTGATTCCGGGCGAGGGCTTCGAGCCGCTCGCGGTGTTGCAGGCGGTGCAGGCCGAGCGCTGCACATCGCTCTACGGCGTGCCGACGATGTTCATCGCGGAGTTGGATGAGCCGCGCTTTGGCGAGTTCGACTTGAGCTCGCTGCGCACGGGCATCATGGCGGGCTCGCCGTGTCCCGTGGAGGTGATGAAGGCGGTGCAGTCGCGGATGCACATGCGCGAGGTGTCCATCTGCTACGGCATGACCGAGACCTCGCCGGTGTCGACGCAGACGCTGCTGGAGGACACGTTGGAGCGGCGCGTGGCCACGGTGGGGCATGTGCACCCGCACATCGAGGTGAAGGTCGTGGATCCGGATTCGAGGGCCGTCGTGCCGCGAGGGCAGCCGGGGGAGCTGTGCACGCGGGGCTACAGCGTGATGCTGGGGTACTGGGAGAACGCCGAGGCCACGGCGGCGGCGGTGGACGCCGCGGGCTGGATGCACACGGGTGACCTGGCCCTGATGGACGCGGATGGCTACGTGCGGATCGTCGGTCGCATCAAGGACATGATCATCCGAGGCGGCGAGAACGTGTACCCGCGCGAGGTGGAAGAGTTCCTCCACACGCACCCGGGTGTCAGCGAGGCGCAGGTCATCGGAGTGCCGAGCGCGAAGTACGGCGAAGAGGTGATGGCCTGGGTGCGTGGGCGCCCGGGCGTGAGCCTCACCGAGGCGTCGCTGCGAGAGTTCTGCACGGGGCGCATCGCCACGTTCAAGATTCCCCGCTACTGGAAGTTCGTGGAGTCCTTCCCCATGACGGTGACGGGAAAGGTCCAGAAGTTCCGCATGCGCGAGCTGTCCTCCAGCGAGCTGGGACTCTAGCCCGTGGGGCCTGGGGGCCCCGCTGGGCTGAAGTCCTGGCGGAGCGGAGACTCGCCAGGACGCGAGGGACGTCTGCCTATGCGCGAGCCCTTCGTGCGCTGACCTTCTTCGCGGCGGGCTTCTGGGTCGCGGCCTTTTTCGCGGCGGGCTTCTTGGCCGCCGACTTCTTCGCGGCGGGCTTCGCCTCAGCGGCTGCTTTCTTGGCGGCGGCCTTCTTCGCGGCCGCGGCCTTTCTGTCCGCCGTGGCTTGCTGGGCCTGGGCCTTCTTCACCGCGGCCCGCTGCGCCGCGTCCACGGCCTTGCGTGCCCAGGGCAGCAGCTCTCGGGCGTCATCCGCCGCGTCCGAGGGCGGCGTCCAGTAGCCCAGCGACACGGGATGCTCTCCACCCCCGTAGACGAAGGGTTGACCTCCGGCTCGCTCGAAGGCGTCGCGCGTGAGTTCGTCGACCTTCAGGTAGAGCTGCCCCTCGGCGATGAGCCCGAACATCCGACCGCCGTAATAGACGCCCCAGCCCCCGAACATGTGCCGCACCTGCACCGCACCCAGTGGCTCGAGCAACTCCACCACGTACGTCACGTACCCGTCCTGCCGCGCCATGAGGATTCCTCTCCTGTGCGCCGAGCCTACTTCGCCTTGCCGCGCGTGGCCGGTCGCTTCGCGTGCTCGACGATGAACGCCTTCAGCGCCCGCGCCGCCGCCGTCAGGTAGCCCTCGCCTCGATGCACCAGCGCCACTTGTCGCTTCGGCGCGCCCTTCGCCACGGGAATCAGCTCGACGTGGTGCGTGGTGTGACTGCTCGCCGCCAGCTCGGGCACCAGCGATACGCCCAGGCCCCGCTCCACCATGCGCAGCACGGCCTCGGAGTTGTCCGTCTCCAGCGCCACGTGAGGCGTCACCCCGCGCGCCTCGCACGCGGCTTCCAGTGCTCGCGCGCCCGCCATCCCCGGGATGAGCACCCACGTCTCTTCCACCACCTCCGCGAGCGCCACCGGCCTCCCGAGTCGCGTCAGCCGATGCCCCTTCGGCACCGCGAGCAGCAGCGACTCCTCCCACAGCTTCTGCGTCACCAGATCCACCCGCCGCACCGGCAACGTCAGGATGGCCAGGTCCAACGTCCCCCGCGCGACGCTTTCCTCCAACACCGCCGCCCGGTCCTCGCTCAATCGAGGCCGCACCTCGGGATGCAGGCGCGAGAACGCCGGAATCAGCTCCGGCAGCAGATAGGCCCCCACCGTGGTCAGCGTCCCCAACGACACTGGACCGCTCGGCGTGCCCGACAGTCGCTCCAACTCGGTGACGCCCGCGGCCAGCGCATCCAGGGCTCGACGTGCATGGGGCAGGAAGCGCGCCCCCGCATCGGTGAGCACCGCGCCCGTGGGCGTGCGGACGAGCAGCCGCGTGCTCAGCTCGGCCTCCAATGACTGGAGCTGCCGCGACAGTCCGGACTGCGACAGGCCCAGCGCCTTGGCGGCGGTGGAGACCCGGCCGTCGCGCGCCACTTGGAGGAAGGCTCGTAGCTGTTCGGAGGTCATGCGGTTTCCTCAACGAGCCTATGCGAAAGATGCGGTTTCCGCATGCCCGCCTTCCGCATACATGGGGGCCATGGATGGAAGCGAGCTGACGTCTCAGTCGGTGTCCGCGATGCGTCCGGGCGCGGCCCGTCGAGTGGCCACCGGCGCGGTGTTGCTGGCCCTGGTGGTCAGCGCCTTCGAGGGCACGGTGGTGACCAGTGCCATGCCCACCATCACCCGTGAGCTGGGTGGACCCCAGCTCTACTCGTGGGTCTTCTCCGCCTTCCTCTTCGCCTCCACCGTGGGCGTGCTCGTGTCCGGCAAGCTCGCGGACCGATTGGGGCGCAAGCCCGTCTTCTTCTTCGGCATGGGCCTGTTCCTCGGAGGCTCGGCGCTGTGCGGCCTGGCCACGTCGATGCCCGCGCTCATCGCGTTCCGCGTCATGCAGGGACTGGGCGCCGGCGCGCTGCAGCCCACCACGCTCACCATCAGCGCCGACCTCTACACGCTGCGCGAGCGCGCGGCCATCCAAGGCCTGTTCACCGGCGCGTGGGGCGGGGCCAATGCGCTGGGCCCGCTCATCGGCGGCTGGCTGGTGATGCACGCCTCGTGGCGCTGGGTGTTCCTGGTCAACCTGCCCGTGGGCCTGCTCGCCGCGACGCTGCTGCACCTGTCCTACCGGGATCCGCCTCGCCGCGTGGGCGAGCCGCTGGACCGCTGGGGGCCGTTGCTCGCGGGCGCTTCCGCCGCGCTGTTGCTGTTCGCCTTGGAGCCCGGTGGGATGGGGACGCGGTTGTTCTGCGCGCTCGGGGCCGTGCTGGTGGGCGTGACGTTCGCGCGTCAGCAGCGCGCGGTCTCCATGCCCCTGCTGCCGCGCGAGCTGGCCACGGACCGCACCGTGCTGAGTGGCGTCGCGGGCGGACTGTTCGCGGGCGCGCTCTTGTACACGATGTCGGCGTGGGTGCCGCTGTGGATGACGGAGCAGGGAGGCCACACGCCGCTCGGCGCGGGGCTCGCGCTCGTGCCCATGCTGGTGGGGTGGTCCGTGGGCTCCACCTTCGGCGTGAAGGTCCTGGTGCGGGGCGGCATGCGCGCCAGCGTGGGCCTCAGCTTCGTCGTCGCGGCCTTGGGCGCGGGCCTGCTGTCGCTTGCCGCCGCGCGAGGCTGGGGCGTGGTGGCCACCTTCGCGTGCCTCACCATCGTGGGCCTGGGGCTTGGGCCCGCGGCGAGCACGTCGCTCTTGGGGCCTCAGTCGCGAGCGCCCTGGCATCACCGGGGCATCATCACGAGCACGCTCTACGCCATGCGACTGCTGGGCGGGTCGCTGGCCGTGGCGGCCATGTCGCTGGCCCGGGGACACTTCGCGCTGCAGTTCGCGATCGCCTCGGGCCTCACCGCCACCGCCGCGCTGGGGCTCGCCCTGGCCGCTCCGGGACGCGCGGGCAACGTGGCCCCCGCGTCCTCCTGAGCGGCCGGGCGCGGACTACTCCACCTTCTTGGGCGCGCTCGTCGCGTTCACCACGCGGTGGATGGGGTAGAACTCGTTCGTTCCGAGCAGCGCGTCCACGAACTGCCACCGGCAGAAGCCGTCATCCGAGTGCGGCTCCAGCAGGTACACCGCCAACGTGCCACCGCGCTGCGCGGTGGGGACGTACAGCGTGCCGGCGGGGAACTCCTGGGTGAGGCGCTCCGGGGTCACCGTCAGCACCGTCTCGAAGCGCACGGGCTTGGGCTTCTGGCTCTGCGGCAGCTCGGCCTCGCCGGGCGGCGGCATGTTGGCGGCCACGTCCGGGCTGAAGGTCTCCTCGCGGCGCGTGACGCGGTAGCTGTCCACCATGAAGGACTTCGCGGCGGACAGTCGCTCGAAGCGGATGCCATGGCCTTCCAGGCGCGAGGCGAGTTCGGCCGGGACGAGGTACGCCTCCGGCGTGCTCACCGCGTGCGTCGGAACGAACGTGCGGTAGTGCGGCATCGTGTACTCGCGCTTCCGCTTCCCCGGGAAGCGCCGCGCCGAGATGCTCGCCTCATCGAAGGACTGGATGCGCGCGGTGTCGCCGGCCTTCGCATAGGCGGGGTAGTCGAACGTCAGCGCGCCCTCCGCGTCTCGCGTCGCGACGCCGTAGTTGATGCCGACGAACTCGCTCACGTCGGGCGTGGTGCCTCGGTCGATGATGCGCTGCTCCTCGGCGGCGGTGGCGGCGCGGTACGTCTTGGCGTGCTTGGCGGCGTCGCGGATCAGCTCCAGCAACCACGCGCGCATCACCGCGCAGCGGCGCGGGAAGTCGATGTAGCTGTAGGTCTCCAGCAGCACGTCGAGCCGACCCAGGAGTCCGCGGTAGTGGCTGCCGAAGCGCGGGAGGGCAGGGTAGGTGTGCCAGCCGGAGCGCGGGTCGCCCTCCTGCTTGTAGTTGCCGTACCAGAAGCTGTCGAAGCCGTGGCGCGTCTTCACCGCCTTGGCCACGCGCTCCAGGAGCACGCGGTTGAGCGCGCGCAGCTCGCTGAACAGCGGCTCGTTCGAGTGCGACGTGTCGTACGTCAGGTCGAAGCCGTGGATGCTGCCGTCGGTGGTGTGGCAGTCGATGAACAGGTCCGGGTACCACGCCTGGTAGAACGCCGCGAGCGCGCGCGTCTCGGGCGCCTCCTGCTTCATGCTGTCGCGGTTGAGGTTCCAGCCCTCGCCCGTGTAGCGCGTGCCCACGCCCCCTTCGGGGTTCACCTGCCCCTCCAGGTTCTTCAGGTCGAGCTTGCGGTTGTTGGGGCTGATGCGGTCGTTGCCGTCCGGGTTGAAGTTCGGAATCAGCACGAGGCAGAGCGAGTCGAGCAGCTTCTTGCCCAGCGAGGTCAGCGTCAGGTCGCGCGCGAGCCCGAGCACCGCCTCCTTGCCCTCCACCTCGCCCGCGTGGATGTTGGCCTCCACCATCACGACCATCTTCTTCTGCTTGCGCGCCTGCTCGGGCGTGAAGCAGCCCCGGTCGCTCAGGATGAGCGCCACCAGGGGCTGGCCTTCGCCGCTCAGGCCAAAGTCCACGCGGCGCGCGAGCTTCGTCTGGAGGCAGAGCCCGTCGACGAAGGCGAGCACATCGGCGTGGCGGGAGGTTTCCTTGTACTTCGAAGCTTCAGCGCGGGTTCGCAGCTGGGTCATGGGCGCGCATCCGAGCGCTCCCCTCCCGCGCCGTCAATCTCCTTCGCGCGCGGCGAGGTGCGGCGTCGAGTGGGGGAGCGCCTCGCGCCGCGGCGGGCCAACGCACTGCGCGTCAGGGAGTTGGAACCCCTACGACCGTGACGCTCGCCAGGACGGAGCCGCCGGTCTTCTGCGTGCGGATGCTGAAGACGTAGGAGCTGCCCGCTTGAATCCAGGGAGCGTTCTCACACGCGCGGCCCGAGTCGCTCTCCTTGGTGAAGAGCTGCTCGGGCGCGCCATGGGCGCTGACCTTGATCCACACCGGAGAGTGAAGCCCCGAGGTGTTCCAGCAGATGCGCGACGTGCCCAACTTCCCAGGTTGCACGGGGACGGATGAAGGCGTCGCGGTGAGGGTCGCGCCCTGTGGGATGGGGACGCAGGACACCGCATTCGGGCAGGTCCCCGGACAGGCCGTGCCGCACGCGAACCCCACGGAAGTGTATCCAGGCGGACAGAACGGGCCGCAGGTGATGAGCGCCTGCTCGACGGTCCCCGTCTGCATGGAGGGCTCGGCCGCATCCTCTCCCGCGCAGGCAGCGAGCAGTCCCCCCGCAACGAGCCACCCCACTCGACTGCGTTTCAAGACATGAAGGTTCATCCGCGGCGAGGTATCAGCGCGTCCTCGCGGAGAGGGCCCACGGGTGGGACGTCCATCCGCTCGCGGACACGCGGCGTGGCCCGTGTTCGCGGGCGTCCAGTCGGGACGTCGCGTGGGCCACACGCTGAGCCTCGCGCCAATCCTCGCGTTACTCCTCGCGCTACTCCTCGCGCTACTCCTCGATGGGGGGCTGGAGCGCGCCGTACCGTTCGATCCCCTCGCCCAGCGCCGCGCACACGGCGCTCACCACCGCCGCGTCCGTCATGCGCTTGACGAGCAGCAGACCCGACATGACGAACGCGGGCGCGTCCTCGAGCCGGCGCGCGAGCGCCTCCAGCGTGTGCAACGTGACGATGAAGCGGCGGCCATCGCGCAGGCGCACCTGCACGTCGGTGCTGCCATCGCGCGGCAGTCCGCGGTCGTCCGCGACCAGCAAGGTGGCGATCCGCTCGTCCTGGGTGTCGATGGCGCGCATGCCTTCGACGATGAGCACCCGAGCCGGGCTCCACAACAGCGCATCGCTGCTTCAGGGCGCTCAGATGGAAGATGCCGCGAGGCTCGGGACGAGGGCTCGGATGCTCTCTTGGGATGCGACAGGGAGACGCGCCGCGAGCCAGCCCCGAAGCGCACGCCTCCCGTGTCGAGCGGCGACGGGGGCTGCGTCGCCTGAGAACACCGGGAACAGGGGCGGCGATACCTGTTCGTGGCGCTGTCCACCGCCGCCGCGACGGCGAAACAATATTTCAGACAATATCGTTCACACAATCTCTTCTCGGTTCGCGCGATAAACATGATGGTCATTGTGTACGCGTTCGCGCGTGCATCAGGCCGCCGTGGTTCTCGAGAAACCTCCACGCTCCCGAGCGGAGCAGGACCGGACATCGTGCTGACTGAGACTGTGGTTTCAAGACGGATGAAGAATCCTTGGCGTTGGGTGGGTGCGCTGTCGTTGTTGCTGGCCGCCGCGTGCGGTGGGAGCACCGCGCCGGAGGTCACGGCGTCGGAGCCGCTGGCCACGGCCGAGGCGCCGCTGACGAGCGTGCGCATGCGCCTGATGGCGGCGAACATCTCCAGTGGGACCGGGCAGAACTACGACCCAGGTCACGGCATCCGCATCTTCCAGGGGACGAAGCCGGACGTGGTGATGATCCAGGAGTTCAACTACCTGTCGAACTCGGCGGCGGACCTGCGCACGTTCGTGGACACGGCGTTCGGCACGGGCTTCTCGTACTACCGCGAGGGTGGGGCGCAGATCCCCAACGGCATCATCAGCCGCTGGCCCATCATCGCCTCGGGTGAGTGGGACGACACCAGCGTGACCAACCGCGACTTCGCGTGGGCGCGCATCGACGTGCCGGGTCCCAAGGACCTGTGGGTGGTGAGCGTGCACCTGCTGACCACCAGCTCCAGCGTGCGCAACACGGAGGCCACCAACCTGCTCAGCTTCATCCAGGCGAACGTCCCCGCGAGCGACTACCTCGTCATCGGCGGTGACTTCAACACCGGCAGCCGCACCGAGGGGTGTCTGAACACGCTGTCCGCCGTGGTGAACACCGCGTCGCCGTATCCGGCGGATCGCAACGGCAACGGCAACACCAACGCCGGACGCAACAGCCCGTATGACCACGTGCTGGTGGACAGCGACCTGCGCGCGTATCAGACGTCGGTGGTCATCGGCGGCAGCTCGTTCGCCAGCGGCCTGGTGGCGGACACGCGCGTGTACTCGCCCATCGCGGAGATTGCTCCCGCGCTGGCGGCCGACAGTGGCGCCAACGGCATGCAGCACATGGGTGTCATCAAGGACTTCCTCATCCCCGGGGACGCGGCGCCCGTGGGGAGCGTGACGGTGGGCTCGCCCAACGGCGGCGAGAGCTACGCGGCGGGGAGCGCGCAGACCATCACCTGGACCTCCTCCAGCGTGACGAACGTGAAGGTGGAGTACACGCTGGATGGCTCCACGTGGACCACGCTGGCGGCGAGCACGCCGGCCTCGGCGGGCAGCTACACGTGGACGGTCCCCTCCACCGCGAGCACCACCGCGCTGGTGCGCGTGAGCGATGCCTCGGACGCCACGGTGACGGACTCGAGCAACGCGGCCTTCACCATCACCACGTCCACCGGGGGCACCGGCACGGTGTTCATCAACGAGGTGCTGCTCAACGAGGCGGGCTCGGACGTCAGCGGCGAGTTCGTGGAGTTGGTCAACACGAGCTCGGCGGCGGTGGACCTGAGCGGCTGGACCGTGTCCGACGCGAGCAGCGTGCGGCACACGTTCGCGAGCGGCACGTCGCTGGCGGCCGGCAAGGCCGTGGTCGTGTTCGGCGCCGCGTCCGGCATCCCCGCTGGCACGGTGGGCGCGGTGGCCGCGTCCTCGGGGACGCTGGGCTTGTCGAACAGCGGTGACACCGTGACGGTGAAGAACGCGTCCGGCACGGTCGTGGACACGGCCACGTTCGCCTCGTCGCTCACCGGTACGGATGGCGTGTCCGCCAACCGCAGCCCGGACGTGAGCGCCACCGGCACGTTCGTGCTGCACACGAGCGTGTCCAGCCTGTCGTCCTCGCCCGGTCTGCGCGCGAGCGGCGCGGCCTTCTAGGGTTCGCGCTGACTTGGGCCGGTGGGAGCGTGGATGGCTCCCGCCGGCCGCTGCGACAGGCGATACTGTCGCCATGCCGCGACACCTCTGGCTGTCCTTGTGGATGTTCGTGCTGGGCGTTCAGTCCCATGCCGTGGCGGCGACGCCCGTCGGCGCGGATGCGGCCTTGCTCACGTGGGCCCGCGCGCCCGCGAAGACCTCGCGTCGCGCGGTGGCGCTGCCTCAGAACTTCGACCTGCTGGCGCGTTGTTTCCGCAGCCGCGAGGAATTGGGCCCCGAGCGCTTCAGTGCGCTCGTGCGCCAGCTCTTGGAAGACCAGGAGCGCTCGGACCTGTCCGCCGAGTCCAAGCGCCGAGGGGTGTTCCTCCTGGGCAGGCTCCAGGACAGCGCCGCGCTTCCCCTGCTCACCCAGCGCGCCAAGGAGCCCAGCTCCATGGAGCTGCGCAATGAAGCCGTGGAGTCACTCGCCTATTTTGGTTCTCTCTCCAAGCGCGACACCTTCCTCGACGCGCTGCCTGACTTGCACCTGCGCTCGGACCTCCGCGCCCAGACACGCGAGGTGGTCTTTCGTCCCGCTCCGGATCCACGCGCCACCGAGGCGCTGCTCGCCGTGCTCGGTTCCGGTACGGAGCCCATCGGCTGTCGCCCGGGAGACGAGGACCCGGATCCGCGCTGTGCCGCCTTGCGGGCGCTGACATTCCATCCCGGGCCCGCGCTGGAGCCCTTCGGCCTGGAGGCGAAGACGTTGCACGGCCGGCCTCGCATGATGCTCCTCGCGGCGGCGGGTACGCCCAAGGCCATCGAGGCCATCCGCGAGTACCTTCAGGCGGAGCTGCAGGGCGCGCGGCGATTCGCGGTGGAGTCACTCGCCACGTTGGCTCGCCCCGAGGCGGCGCGCGCGCTGCTCGAGGCGCTCGATGACTCGGATGGCGAGGTGCGGCGGCTCGCGGCGCACGCGCTGTTCCTCATGGCGGGCCTGGACGTGCCGTTGGAGCGGATCGTCCTGGAGGATGCCGCGCTCATGCGAGCGGGCTTCCTGGAGCGTTGGGGCCCTCACTTGGAGCGCTTCGACGCCTCGCGGGCGCTCCCTTCGGAGGCCACGCCCGTGCCTGGCGTCTACGGCGCGCGTTGAGCCCGCGGCGCCAGACGGTCGCAGCGATTGCTGAACCGGCCGAACGTGGCGCACACGGCGGACTCGGGCTCCTGCGCGCGATGCGCCGCTTCGAGGGCGCGCGCGAAGTGCTCGCGAGCCTTGAGCTGGGCGGTGGAGTCCGGTGCCACCGGCGGCGGGGGTTCTCCGTCGTCCCAGTCCGCGTGGTGCTCGGCCTCCAGCGTCCAGAGCAGCGCGAGGTTGGCGTGCACTTGTCGCTCCGCGCTCGCGTCGTGGAGGGCCTCGGCGGCGGCCAGGGCCTGCAGGTAGGCGCGGTGGCCCTCCTCGGTCATCCGCAGGTTGAAGTACGTGGCGCCGAGGTTGTTGGCGCTGACCCTGAGGCCCGGCAGGTCGCCCGCGGCGCGTCGGCGCTCCATGGCCAGCGTGAACCAGCTGATGGCCCCGGTCTCCAGGTTGCCGCAGCGGCGGCTCCACAAGCCGAGGTCATTCGCCGCGAGTCCGGCCATGGCGAGGTCTCCGCGCGCTTCGTAGAGCACCAGCGCGCGCTGATAGAAGCGGCCCGCCTCCTCGCAGCGCTGCAGGTCCAGCAGGAGGTCTCCCTGACGTTGCAGGGCCCTCGCCGCGGTGGACACGTCTCCGGCCTCGCTGGCGTGAACGAAGACACGCTCCAGGACGCGCAGGCCTGGGTCGTGTTGTCCACGCGCGCGGAGCTGGAGCGCGGCTTCGAGCGTGGCGGGAGGAAGGGTGCTCGGAGGTGGGGGGCTCGGAGTCGCGGTAGGGGCGGCGGGCTGCGCGACGGGCGGCTCGGTGGGAGCTGGAGCAAGGTTCCTCGCGCAGCTCGCGGACGTGCCGAGCGCGAGCAACACGAGCCACAAAGAAGGGCGCCACGTTGGCATGGCGACGATTCTGGGGGGACCTGGGCTCCGCGCACAACTCGACGCGCGCCGGGAGCATGACCCCGCGGGGAGGTCCGCCTGTCGATGGTGGATGCTTGCGCGCGGGGCGATGTTCGCGGCGCGGCATTCGTCGCCCTGGGCGCCGCGCTGAGTGTCGGGCCTTCCACGGCGAGGTCCGCCTGACCCGTGGCGCGCTGAGGAATTGGGAAAGACTTCTGCGTGCAGGACATCCCAACCGGGACGGCCCGTGCCCGGAATCCCTCTCATTCCTCGGGCGAAAGCGAGTTCACCATGAGCAGGCATCGACGCATGGCTTCGGGGCGCGTCCTGGCGCCGTTGCTGGCGGGGGCCTTGGGTGTCGCGTGCGGAGAGCTGCCCGTGAGCGAGGCGGCCTTGGCGACCCGTCCCGCTCCGCTCGTCCGTGCTTCCCAGGGCGTGAAGCTGGGGGGAGACCTGTACGCGGACGCCGTGGCACCTGGAACCACGGCCACGGTGCTCAACGCGAACAACGCGGTGGGCGCGCCGGATGGCGAGGCGGCCACGGTGCTCGGGCTGCTCAATGCGTCGCTCGTGCTGGACCTGGGCGCGGGCGAGGAGGGGACGGGAAACCTGAAGGTGTATTACCAGGGCGTCGAGCTGTCGGTGGCGACGCAGGTGGACTTCCTCCGCGCGGATGGCACCGTGCTGACCACCGGGACGTTGCGCCTGGTGAACGTGAGCGTGGGGACGCACGTCGCGATGGTGCCGTTCCGAGGCGGCAGCGCGTCCTACCGTTACGTTCGCCTGCGCGGGTCGGTCATCGAGTTGTTCATGGTGGATGCCATCGAGGCGGCGGGCCGGGTCGTCTGTGGCGACGGCCAGACGAATGGCGTCGAGACGTGCGACGACGGCAACCTCCAGTCCAGGGATGGCTGCAACAGCATCTGCCAGGTGGAGCATGGCTATACCTGCCATGGGCAACCCAGCGTCTGCACGGACGTGGATGAGTGCTACCTGGGCACGGCCCAGTGCGCGCCGGGCGAGCTGTGTGTGAACACGCCGGGCGGTTACACGTGCCAGCCGGATTGTCTGGCGCCGCGCACCGTCTGCGGTAGCGCTTGTGTGGACACCCAGACCGACGTGCTCCACTGCGGCGCGTGTGGACATGCCTGTGCGTATGGTGGGACGTGCGAACTCGGGGTCTGCGTGGGCGGCGGCGCGCTCCAGTTCACCGCGACCTGGAATCGCGACGGGGACGCGGACCTCCTGGTGCGCACGCCCACGGGCAAGCTCATCTCGTTCTGGAACCCGGGCCCCAGCGACGCCACGGACCGCGGCATCCTGGACGTGGATGCGCGCAAGGGGCTGGGGCCCGAGAACATCTACTGGCCGCTGGGGACGACTCCGCCGCCGGGCACCTATGACATCTGTCTGTCATTGACGACCTTCACGCCGGACGTGGACGTCAGCACCCCGGTGGATGCGCACGTGGTGGTGCGCCGGCCGGGGCAACTGGAGCGGGTGTTCGATACGCCGAGGATCCAACCCTCGCTGAACTTCGAGTGCGCCCCCACGGAGGCCAACTACGTGGGGTCCATCACCTATCCGTGAGGCGCCTCGGGTCTCGTGGCTCGCTCAGTGGCGCGCGCGTCCGGGTGACACGCGCAGGCGAGTGGGCAGGTGCGGATCGAACTCGTTGTAGGCGGGGGCCTCCGGCTCGTCGGGGACGCGCAGGACCTGCAGCGTGGAGACTCCCGCCCAGCGCCGCACGACCTGCGTGGCGGTCGCGTTGTCGGAGACGCTCAGGGAGCGGATCAAGCTCCCGTGATTGGCCCCCGGGGCTTGAAACAGGAACGAGTCCTTGGCCTGGCCCAGCGGATACGCGGCCGCCGTCCACGGGTCCAGCTCGCCATAGATGAACATCAGCCGCTCGCCCTGCGTTGTCACCCAGGTCCGGATGTCTTGCATGGACTCGGGGCGGAAGGGCAAGGGGACGCCGGGGGGCGCATACTGCGGTCCGGTGTCTGTGTCTGGGAAGTGGACGAGCGCGCCCAGGTGGTCGTCATAGGGCTTGGGCCAGCCCAGCTCGACGGCGGCCTGATAGTAATACGCCTGATACGCGACGACGCCGCTGTTGCCCTCGTCCATGAACGTCTCCAGCGGCGAGTAATCCTGGAGGACCGTCATCAGCTCCGCGTCGGTCGCGCTGTCGCCGAGGAACGCGGAGCAGTCGCTGGGGGCGTAGTACTGCCAGAAGGCGAAGTAGGACTCGATGACGCAGTGCTCGAAGGCCTTCTCGATGCCGAGCCTCGTGAACGTCTTGCCCTGTGACGTGGCGTAGTTCTGGAACAACGTGAGCATCCGCTCGCGGCGTCCCAGCACGACACGCTGGAAGGTGTGCATGCGCTCGCGGCACTCCGCTTGGGCGTCTCCACCCACGGCCGCCTGGAACGCGGGGAAGCGCTCGTCGTCCGCGCGGGCCAGCGGCGCCACGTAGGCCACGGTGCCGTCCACGTCGTTTGGATAGAAGCGGCGGTGGAAGACCGCGGTCTCGCCACCCTTGCTCGCGCCCGTGGAGATCCACTTGCCCGTGTAGACGGCCTTCAGTGCCTGGATGACGCGGTGGTAGTCCGCCGCGGACTGGCGGATGGTGAGCAGGCTCCAGTCCGTGGGCTTGGGGATGCTGGGTGGGAAGTAGCGGTGCTCGATGGAGAGCTGGTTGCCGCTGAGCAGGGCCGTCAACTCTCGGCGGCCCGCGGTGGGGCCCACGAAGTACCCGGAGTTGTAGAAGACCATGGGGGCGACATCCAGCTTGTGGAGCAGCGTCAGGCGCTGGGTGAATCGCTGGCAGCCAGGGCGGTTGTGGTCCGCGGGCTGGTCGTACTCCAGCGTGAAGAAGCGATAGCCGGAGGGGACTGGGACGCGGTCGGGGTTCTCGCGCACGGTGAGGCCGGGGATGGCGGTGAGCCGCGTGAGGATGTCCACCGTCGTGTCCCGGACGACGGGAGGCGGAGGCAGTGGCTCGTCCGGAACTGCGGCGCAGTCTTCCGTGGGGCCGGCATCCGAGGGACCGGCGTCAGACCTGTCAGGGCCCGCATCCGTGGGGCCGGCGTCTGTCCATTCGGGGCCCGCGTCGCGCTGTTCCGGGCCTGCATCCTTGGGGCCCGCGTCGGCGCTGGGACCGGGGCCTTGCGGCTCTCCAGGCTCGTCTCCGCAGGCGGGTTGAAGGGCGAGCGCGAGGAGCGGGACGAACAACAACGCGAGTCGTGCGCGACGCGGAGGTGGATGCATGGGAGCCTTTCCGAGCGTGGGGGGAAGCACGCGGTCGCGAATGCTAGTGCATCGTCGTTGTCGGATGGGATGACGCGTGACGTGGCTTCCCTCGGGCCCGGTGCGGAGAACCTGGCGACACGTGCGCGCCGCGGTGCCCCGGGCGAGATGTCTGTCCATGGTCCTCGAGGCACGAGGGCGCTTGAGTCGGCCCGAGGAGCGCGCTAGCCACGCACCCGACCTCTCATTTCCGGAGCCGCATGATGACGCCCCTGTTCCTGGCCGCCCTGCTCGCCGCCGCGCCCCCCGCCCCGAGCGCGGCGCCCGCCTCGTCGAGTGACTTCCTCAAGCAGCGGCTGGGAACCACCGCCGTCGCGCAGGTCTTCGCGCCCGGCGTCCCGGCGCTGTCTGCCGCCGACAAGCGCGTGGCGTGGTCCCTCACGCTGGCGGCGCACGCGGGCGAGGACATCGCCTATGCGCAGCTCGGGTGGAAGCTGGTCCCCGCCAAGCGCCTGTTGGAGAGCGTGTATCTGTTTGGCCGCGAGGGACAGGGCGCCGCGTTCGACACCCAGCTCGGCAACTACCTGGTCCGCTTCTATGGCCACACCGGCAATCATGATCAGGTGACCGGGCAGAAGTTCGTCCCCGAGTTCACGCCCGAGCAACTCGAGGCCGCCGCCGTGCGCGCGCTGAAGGCGGGAGCGCCCCTGGGCGTGAAGGACGAGGCGGGCCTGAAGGCGTGGCTCACCGAGCTGCGTCCCACCCTCTTCGATGCGAGCTTCGAGCCGCAGCTCACCTCCAAGGCTCCGCCACCCGGGCAGGACCTGCTCACCGCGTCGGCCAACACGGCCTACGGCCCCGGCGTCACGATGAAGGACCTGGAGGGCTTCAACGAGAAGTACCCGCTCGACTCGCGCGTGGTGAAGCAGGACGGGAAGCTCGTCGAGCAGGTGTTCCGCGCGGGCACTCCGGACGGCAAGGTGGCGCCCGGCTTGTTCGCGGGCGAGCTGGCGCGCGTCAACGGGCACCTGGGGGAGGCGATGCGCTCGGCGGCTCCGGCGCAGCGCGCGGCGCTGGGCAAGCTGGTGCGCTTCTTCCAGACCGGCGACCTGAAGGACTGGGACGCGTACAACATCGCGTGGCTGAAGGTGGATCCGCAGGTGGACGCCAACCTCGGCTTCATCGAGACGTATGTGGATCCTCGCGGGCACAAGGGCCAGTGGGAGGCGCTCGTCAATTACCGCGATGCGAAGGAGAACCGCATCATGGAGTTGATGGGACGGCGCGCGCAGTACTTCGAGGACCGGCTGCCCTGGCCCCAGAAGTACAAGCGCAAGAAGGTGGCGCCGCCGGTGGCCAAGGCCATCAACCTCATCACCACGTACCCGCAGCCGCCCGCGGGCATCAACCTGCCCAATGAGCAGCACATCCGGGAGCGCTACGGCAGCAAGAGCGTCATGGTGACCAACGTCATGGAGGCCGCGTCCGCGCTGGTGCGCCTGCCCATGGCCATGGAGCTGTCTCCCACCGAGGAGGAGCGCGCCCAGGCCGCGCGCTTCTCCGTCACCGCGCGCAAGTGGCTGGTGGCGTTCCACGAGGTGCTGGGCCATGCCTCCGGGCAGGTGGACCCCAAGCTCAAGGGACAGCCGCCCTCCGCGTTCCTGCGCGAGTACGACAACACGCTGGAGGAGGCGCGGGCGGACCTGGTCGCGCTGTGGCACGCCTACGACCCGGCGCTCGCGGAGCTGTCACCCGACCACGAGGCCATCGCGCGGCAGATGTACCGGGACTTCCTGGCGGAGGGCCTCACCAACCTGCGCAGCGTGGAGACGGGGGACAGCTTCGAGGAGGACCATCAGCGCGGACACCAGATGACCGTGACGTACCTGCGCGAGAAGGGCGCGGTGGCGCAGAAGGTCGTGGATGGCCGCACCTACTGGACGGTGACCGACTACGCCCGCATGCGCGAGGCGGTGGGCGAGCTGCTCTCCAAGCTCATGGTCATCAAGGCCACCGGGGACTACGAGGGCATCCGCGCGCTCGTGCAGGAGAAGGGCATCCACTTCGAGCCGGCGCTGCGCGACGAAATCACCGCGCGCGTGAAGCGGCTGGACGTGCCCACGATGCTGCTCATCTCCTCGCCGCGCCTGGTGCCCGTGCTGGACGCGAAGGGGCAGGTGGTGGACGTGAAGGTGGATGAGTCCCAGGACTTCATCGCGCAGCACCTGGAGCGCAGCCTGCTGGGCCGGTTGCCTGTCGCCGAGGCCACGCGGGTCGCGGCGCGCGTGGCGGCCTCGCCCGAGGCGCTGCGCGAGGCGTACCGCGCGCTACCCTCGCCCTGACGCGCTGGGCGGAGGTGGGGAGGACTGAGCCGGGGCCCGCTCGTCGCGCTGGGAGATTCTCACCAGCGTGAGGAAGAACGCCACGATGAGCGGGCCCAGCAGCAGCCCGACCGCGCCGAACGCCGCGAGTCCTCCCAGCAGGGCGAAGAAGACGATGGCCCCGTGCTGGTTCATCCCCTTGCGAGCCAGCAGCGGCTTGACGATGTTGTCCACCACGCCCACCACCGCGACGCCCCAGATGGTCAGGAAGAGGGCCGTCCAGGCGTGGCCGCTCAGGAGCATCAGCAGGGCGGCGGCGAGCACCACCACCGCCGCGCCCACCGCCGGGATGAGGGCGAAGAAGAACGTCAGCCCCGCGAAGAACAGCGGGGCCGGGACGCCGCCGATGAGGTAGCCCACCAGCGCCGCTCCCGCCTGCACGCCCGCGGTGGCCACCGACGACACCAGCACCGACACCGAGGTGGCGCGGAACTCGCGCAGCAGCTCCTGCGTCTGTCCGGGCCGCAGCGGCGAGACGCTCTCCAGCCACCGCACCAGCCGGTCCCCGTCCGTCAGGAAGAAGAAGAAGGCGATGAGCATCATCGCGGTCTGCAGCGCGATGGAGCCCGTGGCCGCCACGGCCCCCGTCACCGCCTTGGCCGCCGCCGCGCCCTGCTGCTGCAAGGTGCGGTTGAGGCTCTCCTGCTCCACCGGCAGCTGCTCCAGCATCTTCTCCAGGGGCACGCGCAGGATGTCCGGCAGCTTGTCGACGAGTCCTTGCAGCCCCTCGTGCTGGATGGTCTGCCCGATGAAGCGCACGCCCTCGGAGATTTCCGTGATGAGGAAGGCGGTGAGCCCGCCCAGCGGAATCAAGAGCGCGAGCACGAAGGCGGCGCAGATGAGCCCCGCGGACACGTGGTCATGTCCGCGCAGCTTGCGGGTCAGCCATCGGTGCAGCCCCGAGAACGTGCCAGCCAGCACCGCCGCCAGGAAGAACGCCTCGGCGAACGGGCGGATGACCAGGCACAGCAGGAACAGGGACAGCAGGATGAGGCCGGTGAAGACGCGTTGGGCGACCCGGTCGGATGCCATGACCCCTGGAAGCTAGGCAGCCCGTCGAGGGATACCCAGGGGCGTCCGGTGGGTCGCTTGCTCGCCGGGCTTGGGGACGGGCGCGAGGCGGTTAGAGTGCGCGCCATGCCGCCTCTCGACTCGCCCGCGTTCACCCAGTGGTTGCCTCAGGTGCTGTGCGCCGCCTTCCTCGCCATCCTGTTCCTCCAGTCGGGGGTGGACAAGGTGGTGGACTGGAAGGGCAACCTGGGCTGGCTCACCGGCCACTTCTCCAAGTCCCCCCTGCGCGGCGTGGTGGCGCCGATGCTGGCCGTCCTCACGCTGATGGAGCTGGCGTCCGGCGCGGTGAGCGCGGCGGGCGTGGTGGCGCTCGTCGTCTCCGGGGCCGCGCGGCTCGCGTGGATGGGCGCGGCGCTGTCGGCGGGCTCGCTGGTGTGCCTCTTCTTCGGCCAGCGCATGGCCAAGGAGTACGGGGGCGCGGCGGCGCTGGTGCCGTACTTCCTGCTCGCCATCGCGACGCTCGTCCTCACGCGCGGCTGAGGCTCCGCGTCAGAGCACCTTGCGGGGCGGCAGGACCGCGTTGGCGGCCAGCAGCCCCGACGCGAGCGCCACGGCCACCATCAGCATGGAGAAGGCGGTGTCCACGCCGGCCACCACGTCTCGCTCCATCAGCGACGCGAGGCTGCGGAAGCCCACGCTTCCGGGCACCAGCAGCATGAGGCCCGGCAGCACCGTGGTCATCGACGGGCGGTTGCGCAGCTTCGCCAGCGCGTTGCTGCCAATGCCCAACAGCAGCGCGCCCACGAAGGCTCCAAGCTGAGGCCCGAGGAACAGCGCGCCCAGGCGAGAGCCCGCGAACGCGCACGTGCCGCCCAGCGCAATCCATCCCCAATCACGAGGGTGGGCGCGGAAGAGCACTGCGATCGCGAAGCCCGCGACGAGCAGCGACACCACGGCCGTCCAGGGGGGCAGCGCCGCGGGCGTCATGCCCACCGGAGCGGGCGGGAGCATCACCGCCACCTTGCCGCCGAGCGCCACGCCGAACCCGAGCTGGAGGAAGACGAGCGCCGCGCCCGTGAGGCGCGAGGTTCCCGAGATGAGGTTGCGCGTGGCCACCTCGTTGATGGCCACGGTGAGCGCCAGGCCCGGCAACAGCACGATGAGCCCCGCCAGCGTGGCCACCTCCACGGACAGGGGCCCGAGGAAGCGCGCGGCGACGGCGGCGGTGGCCGAGGAGATGATGGCCGCGGCGAACTCGAGCACGCGCGCGGTGGAGGGCTGCTTCACCGTGGCGAGGTCCAGCGCGCCGATGGCGAAGCTGCTGAGCGCCGCCACCAGCATCTCCCGCAGACCTCCGCCGAAGAGCCGGCCCGCGGCGGCGCCCGCCAGCGTCCAGCACAGGATTTGAAGCAGCGGGCCGTAGCGCGGCGGGCGCGCGAGGATGGCCTCCACGCGCATCGCGCCTTCGCTGGGGGACATGCGCCCGTGGATGACGTCATCCGTGAGCACGTCCAGCAGCGTCAGGCGCTCCAGGTCCGTGTCCCCGGGCTCGGTGCGGATGAGGCAGGTGCGCAGCGCCTCGGGCGGACCGAAGGAGGCGAAGATGGCGGTGGGCGTGGAGAAGAAGCGGGTATCCAACCCCAGGCGCTCACACACCCGCTGCATCAGCCCCTCCAGGCGATGGGCGGGCGTGCCATACCGGTGGAGCGCCTGTCCCAGCCGCAGGATGAACGTCACCGCGGGGGCAGGGGGTGGGAGCGAGGACGTGGAGGCGAGGATTTCCGACGGAACCACGGGCGTACCTTCGAGCGCGGAGGACACGGTCGCGGCGCACATGGCAGAGCACCGAGAGGGAGTCAAACCACGGGCGCGTGACGCCCCTTCCCTTGGGGGCGTCCGAGTGCGAGGTAGGCACGGGATGCGCGGCCTTTCAGGTGTTTGCCGGGTCGCCCGCCGCAGGTGGGTGCCCGGGAGGGAGCTGACGTGACACGCAAACAGCGGACGCCTCGATGGTTGGAGGCCGCGCGCCTGCGGGGCGCCGGGACGCCGGAGGGCGAGCGAGCGGACTGGCTGTCGCGGGCCCTGGGCCGAGCGGGGGTGATGCCCCGGGCCGAGGCGGAGCGCGCCATCCTCGAGGGGCGCGTGGAGCTGGACGGGCACGTCACGCGCGAGCCCTTTGCTCCGGTGGGGCCCGCCTCGCGCGTGCGGGTGGATGGCGAGCCGCGGAGCCTGGAGGCTCCTACCCGGGCGGTCATGCTGCACAAGCCCGCGGGGCTGGTGGTGCACGGCTCGGACCCGGAGGGCGTGGGCACGGTGTTCGAGCACCTGACGGCCCGGCTGTCTCCCGCGCTGCGCGGGTACGAGTGGCTCGCGGTGGGGCGCCTGGACCGGGACACCACGGGCCTCTTGCTGTTCACCAACGACGAGCGGCTGGTGCGCCACGCCACCGCGCCGCAGGCGCACCTGCCCAAGCGCTACGTGGCGCGCGTGGCGGGACGGCCCGGAGACGCGGCCCTCGTGCGGCTGCGCGAGGGCGTGGTGCTGGATGACGGACTCACCCGACCCGCCGAGGCGCGGCTGCGCGAGGCGGACGTGGTGGAGCTGGTGCTCACCGAGGGTCGTCATCACCAGGTGAAGCGGATGCTCTCGGCGGTGGGACATCCCGTGCTCGCGCTGCATCGCGAGGCCGTGGGCGAGGTGGGGCTCGACGTGGCGGAGGGCGCGTGGCGAGCGCTTCGCGAGGAAGAGGTTGCCCAGGGACTTCGGTTCGCAGGGGCTTCCTGAGCGCTGTTGCTGCCAGGTCCGAAAGTGACCAGACAGGACGCGTGAGGCGGGTTACGAGAGCGGCGTGATGCAGACGTTGGATCCACGAACCTGTTACCAGTCCTTGTGCGCACGCGCGCGCCGCTTCGATGGACTCTTCTTCGTCGGCGTGTCGACGACCGGGGTCTATTGCCGCCCCATCTGTCCGGCGCGCACGCCGCGGATGGACCGGTGCTCCTTCTATCGGACGGCCGCCGAAGCGGAGCTGGCGGGCTACCGAGCCTGTCTGCGCTGTCGGCCGGAGCTGGCGCCAGGGCAGGCGCCCGTCGACTCCGTTCCTCGGCTCGTCGCCGCGGCGGTGGCTCGCATTGACGAGGGCGTGCTCAACACGTCCTCCGTGGAGGCGCTCGCCGAGGAGCTGGGCGTGACGGCGCGCCATCTTCGCCGCGCGCTGGAGGCCGAGCTGGGAATTTCTCCGGTGGACCTCGCGCAGTCGCGACGGCTGGCCCTGGCCAAGCAACTGCTGCACGACACGTCGCTGCCGCTCACGGAGGTCGCGTTCGCCAGCGGCTTCCAGAGCGTGCGGCGCTTCAACGCGTTGTTCCGCGGTCGCTTCGGTCGGCCGCCGTCGGCGCTGCGGCGCGCGGGGGGAAAAGGGACGCCGTCGCGTTCGCTGGTCTTGCGGTTGGACTACCGCCCTCCGCTCGACTGGGAGGCGCTCCTGTCCTTCTTGCGAGCCCGCGCCATCCCCGGCGTGGAGCACGTGAGCGAAGGCGAGTACCGACGCACCGTGCGATGGGGTGACACGAGCGGCTGGGTCGTCGTGCGCCACGCGAAGGCGCGGCCCGCGCTCATCGCCGAGGTCTCGCTGTCGCTGTCGTCGGTGCTGATGGGCGTGGCCTCGCGGCTGCGGGCCCTCTTCGACCTGGATGCGCAGCCCGCGCTCGTCCATGAGGCGCTGAAGCGCGACGCGGTCTTCGAGGGAACGCTCCGCGCGCACCCCGGGCTGCGCGTGCCCGGCGCGTTCGATGCCTTCGAGCTGACGATGCGCGCGGTCCTGGGCCAGCAGGTCTCCGTCCAGGCCGCGACCACGCTGAGCGGTCGGCTCGCCGCGCGATGGGGCACACCGCTGGAAGACGCTCCGGGCCCGGAGCTGTCGCGCTTGTTTCCGACCGCGGAGGAGGTCGCGGCGCGCACCCTGGATGAAGTGGCGGCGCTGGGGATGCCCGCGTCGCGCGCGAACAGCGTGCTCGGGGTGGCGCGGGCCCTGGTGCAAGGCACGGTGCGGTTGGAGCGCGACACGGACGCCGCGGAGGCTATCGCGGCGCTGGATGCGCTGCCGGGAATCGGGCCGTGGACGGCGCACTATGTCGCCATGCGCGCGCTGCGCTGGCCGGATGCGTTCCCGGAGGGAGACCTGGCGCTGCGCAAGGCGCTCGGCGGCGTGACGACGAAGGAACTCTCCCAGCGCGCCGAGTCCTGGCGCCCGTGGCGCGCCTACGCGGCGATGCATCTGTGGGCCCGTCTTTCTCTTGGAGCCGGCGGATGACTCGACTCTTCAGTTCCACCCTGGCCAGCCCCGTGGGGCCTCTGCGCCTGTTCGCCAGTGAGCGCGGACTGTGCGCCATCTACTTTCCGAACCACCGGCGCGCGCGGGACCTCGACGCCCACGCCGATGACGCGCAGCCCGTGCTGCGCGAAACGCGGCGCCAGCTTCAGGAGTACTTCGCGCGTGAGCGCACGGCCTTCCAGCTCGCGCTCGACCCGGAGGGGACGCCCTTTCAGCAATCGGTGTGGCGCGCGCTCCAGGAGATTCCGCCGGGCACCACGTGGACCTACGCGATGCTGGCTCGGCATGTGGGGCGCGAGGGGGCGGCCCGAGCCGTGGGGTCCGCCAACGCGCGCAACCCCGTGTCCATCGTCGTGCCGTGCCACCGCGTGGTGGGCGCGAGCGGCAAGCTGACCGGGTACGCGGGTGGGCTTGCCACGAAGCAGTGGTTGCTGGAGCACGAGCGCGGGGACTGACGGCCCGCTGTCCGGGGCGTGGAGTGTGCTTGGATTCGCGCGGGCGCTGGCGACCGTCCGCGCGGAGGAGTGGCACATGGCCCTGTGGGGCTCCGGTTCATTGTTGCGCGTGCGGGATGGCCACGAGGCGCGGGTCTCGTATGCCGAGCTGTTCTTCGACCTCGTCTACGTCTTCGCCGTCACGCAGCTGTCGCACCAGTTGCTGGAGCACCTCACGGTGCTCGGCGCGTTCCAGACGCTGGTGCTGTGGTTCGCGGTGTGGCTGGCGTGGCAATACACCTGCTGGGTGACCAACTGGTTCAACCCGGAGGCCATGCCCATCCGCCTGCTGCTGCTCGGGATGATGCTGGCGAGCCTCGTCATGTCCGCGGCGATTCCCGAGGCGTTCGGCTCACGAGGTTGGGTCTTCGCGGGCTGCTTCGCGGCGATGGAGGTCGGGCGGACCCTCTTCATCGTGCTCCAGCTGGGGCCCCGTCACGCGCTCGCACCCAACTTCCACCGCATGCTCGCGTGGTTGAGCGCGGCAAGCGCGCTGTGGATCCTCGGCGGTCTGCGAGAAGGCGCCGAGCGACTGGCGTTCTGGGTCGCGGCGGTGGCCACCCAGTACATCGCGCCCATGGTGGGCTTCTGGACGCCGGGCCTGGGCCGCTCGCGGACGTCCGAATGGACCATCGAGGGCGGACACCTGGCCGAGCGCTGTCAGCTCTTCGTCATCGTCGCGCTGGGGGAGTCCATCCTGGAGACGGGCGTCACGCTCAGCGCGCGAGAGCACTGGGACACGCCCATCCTGCTGGCGACCATCGTGGCCTTCCTGGGCAGCGTAGCCATGTGGTGGGTGTACTTCGATACGAGCAGCAAGGACGGCAGCGAGGCCATCATCCACTCGAAGGACCCGGGCCGCATCGGGGCGTACTTCCACTACGTGCACGTCACCATCGTCGCGGGCGTCATCGTCTCCGCGGTGGGCAACGAGCGCGCGATTGGCCACCCGGATGCGCGCACCGACACCGTGTCCGCCGCGGTGTTGATCGCGGGTCCCGCCATCTACCTGCTGGGGAACGCGGTCTACAAGCGGGTGGTGTACGGCCGCTTCCCAGCCTCGCACTTCATGGGGCTGGGGGCGCTCGCGGTCCTGACGCCGCTGTCCTTCCTCACCAACCTGCTCACGGTCAACGGCTGGACGTCGCTGGTGATGGTCGCGGTGGCCGTGTGGGACGGCTGCGCGCGACGGCGCGTGGCTCACTGAAGGGACGGGCGTGCCTCCTCTTCTTTGCCGGCGCGTGCGCGGGCGTAGTCCTCGGCTCCGGTGAAGTCCACCGCGTGGCAGGGCTCGTCGCCCACCACCCAGCCGTCGTGGCCGGGTGGAATGAAGGCCACGTCACCCGGGCCGAGCTCGAACTCCTGGCCGTCGCGCATCTTGACGTGGATCCTCCCGGAGAGGATGCACGTGGTGTGGACGACCTCGCAGAACTCGGTTCCGGCCAAGGGCTTCACGTCCTTGGACCAGCGCCAGCCGGGCTCGAAGACGGCGCGGCCCACGGTGAGTTCTCCCAACTTCAAGACGTCGGATCCGCCATGCGCCACGAACGGGCGGTGCTCGTCCGAGTCGCTGGCTCTCTTGATGATCGCGCGTGCCATGATGCTCCCCCTCGGGAATGGAGGCCGCGCTCGCGCGACCTCGAGTCCAAGGGAAACATGAGGATGCTCGCCGTGGCCTGCCAGCTCAGGGCGCGCGCGCGGCGGTGAGCTGGCGCAGGCCCCAGCGATACGGCAGGACACCGTCGGAGCGGAGGAGCGGCGCGACGGCGGCGAGGAACGTCGTGCGCAGCGCGGCGCGGTTCTCCTGGGACATCCGGTCGACGTCGTAGGTGGTCGCCAGCGATTCCCACACGCGCTCCGGTGGCCCGTCGCCGATGACCTCCAGCTCCTCGTCGGACCGGACGCTGAACCCCGCTCCGAAGAGTCCTCGCAGCCCCTCGCCCGAGCGCACGCGCGCGTCTCCCAGGGGCAGGGAGGGGACCGCGTGGGAGGACCGGACCGCCTGGATGAAGGTGGCCACCGCCTCGGTCGGAGGACGTGTGCCCGGGACGACGACGGAGACCTGGCCGCCGGGCTTGAGCACGCGGCGCACCTCCGTGAGGACCGTCTCCACGTCGTCCATGAGCATGAGCGCCAGGTGGCTGAGCACACGGTCGATGCTCGCGTCCGCGAAGGGCAGGGTCTGGGCTCTGCCCTGCAGGAGCGTGGCCGCGTCGCCGAGCCGCGCGCGGGCCCCCGTCAGCTCATGCGCGCTGAGGTCCAGCCCGAAGAGCGTGAGCCCGGGCGTCCGCTGCTGAGCGAGCAGGGCGAGCAGCGTGCCATCGCCGCATCCCAGGTCCAGCACCGTGCGGGGCCGACCGTCGTCCGGCACCTCCGTCGCGAGGCAGGCATACGAGGAGGGCAGGGTGTCCGCGCCGCGTCGCGCGGGGAGGCCCGCGAACGCGCGGGTCGTGGCTCCCGCGTGACGGCGGTGGTAGTCGAGGAGGTACGTCTCCGCGGGGGAGGGAGCGGGCATGGGCGGGGTCAGAAGATGGAGAGGCCGGTTCGGGTGGTGAAGCGATCCAACGCCTCGACGCCGGCCACCGAGTTGCCGCGCGCGTCGAGCGCGGGACTCCAGACGCACAGGCCGCAGCGGTTGGGGATGATGGCGATGATGCCGCCGCCGACGCCGCTCTTTCCAGGCAGGCCCACGCGGTACGCGAACTCGCCGGCCGCGTCGTAGGTGCCGCAGGTGAGCATCACCGCGTTGACCTGCTTGGCCTGGCTGCGGGTGAGGAGCCGCTCTCCGCCCGCGCGCTGGCCATGGCGCGCGAGGAAGCCACAGGCGCGCGCGAGGTCCGCGCAGCTCATGCGCAGCGAGCACTGCCAGAAGTAGTGCTCCAGCACCTCGGGGACGGGGCGCTCGATGTTGCTGTAGCTGGCCATGAAGTGGGCCAGCGCCGCGTTGCGATGGCCGTGCTCGGCCTCCGACGCGGCGACGACCGGGTCGAAGTCCACGTCGGGGTTGCCGCTCTCCGCGCGCAGGAAGTCGCGCAGCGTGCCCCGCGCGTCGCCCGTGAGGCCGAGCAGCCGGTCGGTGATGACGAGCGCCCCCGCATTGATGAAGGGGTTGCGGGGGATGCCCTGCTCGTACTCGAGCTGGACCAGGGAGTTGAACGGGTTGCCCGAGGGCTCCTTGCCCACGCGCCGCCACAGCGCATCGCCGTCCTGGGCCAGCGTCAGCGCCAGGGTGAAGACCTTGGAGATGCTCTGGATGGAGAAGGGCACGCGCCAGTCCCCCACGCCGTACAGCGCGCCGTCCACGGTGGCCAGCGCCATGCCGAAGTGGTTCGGATCCACCGCGGCCAGCGCGGGGATGTAGCGCGCCACGCGACCCTGCCCGAGCACGGGCCGGGTCGCCTCCATCACCTCGTCGAGTATCGCCTGGTAGTCCATGGACGTCCGGTCCGCCGCGCGGCGGTGGGGCGGGCATGCTCCGCCGCGCCGGGGAGCCGGTCAATTCCCGCGCGGCGGGCCTCGCGGGGCGGACTAGCGAACACCCCGCCTGCACGGGATGTCTCGCAGTGAGCGGGGCGCGTGTGTGCGCACGGCGTCCTTTCGCCATGGGGCTATAGCGCGAGGAGCCCTCGCCTCGGCGCTCTCGCCGCGGACGCGGGGGCATCACCATGGTGGATTGGATCGACAGGCTCTCGCGGAGGCTGGTCACGGCGCTCCTCGAGCGTCGCCGGCAGGTCCTCCTGGTGGCGACGGTGCTCACGCTGGTGGGCACGGCCCTGTCCATCCAGCTCTATGGCGACTTGCGCAGCGAGGTGGAGGAGCTGCTCCCCTCGGATGCGCCGAGCGTGGTGGCGGCCCGCGTCCTCACGCCTCGCCTGTATGACGTGAACCACCTGTCGGTCGTGCTGGAGGGGAATGATCCGCAGGCGCTGCGGCGCTTCGCGGATGCGCTCGCGGAGCGACTGCGCACGCTGCCGCCCACGCTGGTCCGGTCGGTGGAGTACCGGGTGGACGCGGAGCGCGCCTTCTTCCAGCGGTTCGGCCTGTTCTACCTGCCGGTGGAGGACCTGCGCACGCTCGTCGCGCGCGTGCGGGCGCGCATGCAGTGGGAGCGCATGCACCTCAACCCGTTCATGGTGGATTTGATCGACGCGGACGCCAAGCCTCCCTCGCTCGACTTCCGTGACCTGTTGGGCCACTCGGGCGCGGGGCTCGCTTCCGTGGACCGCTTCCGCTCCGGCTATTACCAGTCACAGGACGGCAAGCGGCTGGTGCTGCTGGTGCGACCGCCTCAAGTCACCACCGGCTATGCGTTCAACCACACGATGCTGGAGGAGGTGCGGCGGCAGGTGCAGGCGCTGCATCCCGAGCACTTCGACCCTTCGATGCGCGTGGGCTACGACGGCGAGGTCGCGACCATGATGGAGGAGCAGGCCGCGCTCCAGTCGGACCTGCTGACGTCGGGCGTGGTGGTGCTCGCGGGCGTCACGGGCGTGCTGTGGCTCTACTTCCGTCGCTGGCGGGCGCTCGCGGCCATCATCGGCTCGCTCATGGTGGGGTGCTCCGTCACCTTCGGGTTGGCGGACGTGCTCATTGGCCACCTCAACGCGAACACCGCGTTCCTGGGCTCCATCGTGGTGGGCAACGGCATCAACGCCGCCATCATCTACCTGGGCCGCTACCTGGAAGAACGGCACGCGGCGGTGCCCGTCCCCGAGGCCATTCGCATCGCCTGGGCGGGCACGGTGGCGCCCACCTTCGTGGCCTCCTTCGCGGCGGGGCTGGCGTACCTGTCGCTGGCGGTGACGCGCTTTCGCGGCTTCAACCAGTTCGGCGTCATGGGCGGCATGGGCATGGCGCTGTGCTGGTTGTCCGCCTACCTGGTCCTCCCTCCGCTGTTGTACGTGCTCGAGTCGCCGCGGCCCATGGAGCTTGCCCACGTGGTGGGGGCTCGGCCGCTCACGTCCCGGCTCGCGCGCTGGGTGGTGTCCCGGCGCGGGCTCATCCAGGTCGTGTCGCTGGTGCTGCTCGCCACGAGCGTGGCGGCCGTCACGTCCTATCAAGGCCCGCTGGTGGAGGCGGACTTCAACAAGCTGCGCGCGCGCGACAGCCAGAAGCACGGCTCCATCTACTGGGGCCATCGCGTGGACGAGGTGTTCCAGTCGTACCTCACGCCGGTGGTCATCGTGGGCGACAGCGCGGAGGATCTCCAGCGCGTGGTCGACCTGCTCAACGCACGCCAGCGCGCGCTGGGAGACCAGGCGATCCTCGGCGAGGTGCGGACCGCGCGCACGCTGGTGCCCATGGACGCCGAAGCCAAGCTCCCGCTGATGCATGAGTTGCGCGCGTTGTTGCCGGACTCGCGGCTGTCCATGCTGCCTCCGGCGCTCCGACACGAGGCTCGGATGTACCGCCCTCCCGCGAATGCGCGCCCCCCGCGATGGGACGAGGTGCCGCTCACCCTCCGTGAGCCGCTCACCGAGCGCGACGGCACCGTGGGGCGCGTCGCGTTCGCCTACCCCAAGCGGGTGGGCTCCATCGACGCGCGCTACGGCTTGCAGCTCACCGACACCATCCGCGCCGCCATCCACGATGCCGGGGGCCGGGCGTTGTCCATGGGAAGGCCCCTGCTCATCGCGGACATCACCCATGCCATCCTGCGAGATGGCCCGCGCGCCACGCTGCTGGCGCTGGCCGCGGTGTCCGCGCTGGTGTTCGGGGTGACGCGCCACGCGCGGTTGGCGCTGACGGTGCTGGCCGGCCTGCTCCTGGGCGTGGCGTGGTTGGTGGGGTTGGCCGCGCTGCTGCGGCTGCGGCTCAACTTCCTCAACTTCGTGGTGCTGCCCATCACCTTTGGCATCGGGGTGGACTACGCGGCCAACCTCATCCTGCGCTACCGCGAGGAGGGACCCGGCTCGCTGTCGCGGGTCATCGAGGGGACGGGCGGAGCGGTGGCGCTGTGCTCGTCCACCACCATCATCGGCTACGCGTCCCTCCTGATGTCGCGCAACCAGGCGCTCGCGAACTTCGGCCTGCTGGCGGCGATGGGCGAGGTGGCGTGCCTGTCCGCGGCGCTGCTGGCGCTGCCCGCGCTCCTCCTGCCCAAGCAGGCGTCGACCCCGGAGCCGTAGGGCGGGAACCGTCGCACGACGAACGGCGCGTGGGACCGCGGGGCAGTGGTGTGGCGCTGCCTGCCAGCCCAGGTTGCCGCACGCCCCGGGGAGGGGTTGGCGGAGGGAAAGGGCGGGGCATGGACACCCTAGACGAACAGCAGGCCCAGGAGCCGGTGACGCAAGCCACCCCGTCCGGTTCCGTCCCCGCGGTGGAGCCCCCCGTTCCGCGCGAGGTGCCGCTGGCGCCTCCGTCCAACGAGGTGCGGCCGTCCCACAGTCGCTCCGAGTTCTTCGACACGACGCCCGGCGCGCGCACCGTCCCCGCGAGCCTGTCGGTGACGGAGGCGCGCACGTACTCGGCCTTCGCGGGCCTGCGCGCGGAGTGGACGGCGCTGCTGACGCGCACGGATGATCAGCTCTTCTACCGGCACGAGTTCATCGACGCGTGGTTGACCCACTTCGCCTCGGACGCGCGCTTCCGCGTGCTGACGGCGCGCGACTCCGGGGGCCGGCTGCGCGCGGTGCTTCCGCTGTTGGAGCGGCGCACGTGGTGCGCGGGCGCTCCGGTGCGTCAGCTCATCAGCCCCACCAACGCGCACTCCTGCCGCTTCGACATGTTGGCGGAGGACGCGCCGGCGGCGGGCGCCGCCTTCTTGCGGCACCTGGAGTCGGACCCGGAATGGGACCTGCTGCAGCTCCAGGACGTGCCCCACGGAGGACGCGCGTGGAGCCTGTACCGGGCGGCCGAGGAGCGGGGCCTGCCGGTGGGGACGTGGAAGTCCATGGACTCGCCCTACCTGTTGCTGCCCGCGTCGCTGCCGGAGCTGCACGCGCGCTGGAGCAAGAACCTGCGCTCGGGGCTGCGGCGCCGTCGCAAGCGATTGGACGAACTGGGGCCGGTCACGGTGGAGCGGGTGTGCGGCGGTGAGCAGCTCGACGCGCGCTTGTCCGAGGGCTTCGCCATCGAGCGCGGCGGCTGGAAGGGCGAGCGCGGTACGGCCATCTCGCAGGACCCGGCGACGCTGGGGTTCTACACGCGGCTGGCGCGCGACGCGGCGGACTCGGGCCACCTGTCGCTCTACATGCTGCGCTCGGCGGGGCGGGCCATCGCCTTCGACTTCGCGTTCGCCTACCAGGGGCGCTACCTCACCCTGAAGCCCGCCTACGACGAGGCATTTCAGCAGTACAGCCCGGGCCAGCTGCTCACCGCGGCGGCGCTGGAGGACGGCGTGTCGTCCGGGCTCACCGAGTGCGACCTGCTGGGCGAGAACATGCCGTGCAAAGCGGTGTGGGCGGATCGCCTGCGGCCTCACAGTTGGCTCTTTGTCTTTCGCGACACGCGCTTCGGCCGCGCGCTGTGCTCGGCCAAGTTTCGCTGGTTGCCTGCTGCCCGACGGATGGTGACTCGATGGGTCCCGACGCGCTGACCTTTCACCGCACCGCGCGCTGGCTTCATGCGCGCCGCGTGCCGGTAATCCCTCAACTGCTTGGCATGCTCACGCATGTGCTGTTTCGCGCCCAGCTCCCGCCGGACGCGGACCTGGGCGAGCACTGTGCATTGGGCTACGGCGGCCTGGGCGTGGTGGTGGCCCCTGGCGTGCGCGTGGGGCCCTACGGCTTCCTGTCGCACCAGGTGACGCTCTGTGAGCGGCCTGGCGCCCAGGGGGTGCCGCAGCTGGGCGCCTACGTCTACGTGGGCGCGGGCGCGCAGATTCGCGGGCCGGTGCGGGTGGCGGACTTCGCCGTCATCGGCGCCAACGCCGTGGTGGAGACGGATGTGGCGCGCGGGGCCATCGTCACCGGCATCCCCGCGCGAGAGGTGCGGCGCGAGCCCGACCCGCCCGCCGCCTACAAGCGGGATACCGGGCAGTGCGTGGACCCCGCGGTCCTGGTGCCCGCGCCGCGCTCGCGTCGCGGTTGAGGGGTGGACGCGGCGCTGCCCGGCAGGGGCGCTGGCCACCTCGCGAGGGGCTCCCCACCCTCCGCGCGCCACTGACCGGACCTCCCAGGTCCGGTCCTTCCTTCTTCTTGGAGCGGACGTGGACGCGTTGGCACAGCCGGTGCCCGAGAGGGCGCCGCGGCGCTCGCTGCTCGCCAGCGCGCGACCGCTCATCCTCGCGCGGCTGCTCACCGCGGGGCTCACCTTCTGCATCCCGCTGGCGCTCGCGCGCATCCTCGACCTGGGCGGCTACGGCACCTACAAGCAGGCGCTGCTCATCGCCCAGACCCTCTACTACGTGCTGCCCTTCGGGGTGGCCCAGGGGCTCTACTTCTTCCTGCCGCGCACGGAGCGACCTCGCCCCTACCTGGGCCAGACGCTCCTCTACCTCGCCTGCGCCGGAGGCGTGGCGGCGCTCTTGCTCGCGCTCTTCCTGGCGCCGCTCGCCTCGGCGTTCTCCAACCCGGGCCTGCTCGCGCACCGCGTTCCCTTGAGCCTGTACGTGCTCGGCGTGCTCGGTGCGTTTCCGCTGGAGGCCTCCCTCACGGCGCGGGGGCGCACGGGCTCCGCGGCCATCGCGTATCTGGCCTCGGACGCGGTGCGCACGGCGGCCATGCTGGTGCCCATCGCGCTGGGGCTGGGGCTGGGGGGACTGGTGTGGGGCCTGGCGGGGTTCGCGCTCGCGCGCATGGCGGTGGCCTGGGCGTTGTTCGTGGTGCTGGGCGGTGACGGGCCGCTCTTGGACGGCGCCGCGTTCCGCGCGCAGTTGCGCTACGCGCTGCCCTTCGGGCTGTCGGTGCTGCTGACGATGGTGGCGCAGTATGGCCACCAGTTCGCAGTGAGCGCGGCGGTGACGCCCGAGGCCTTCGCCTTCTACGCGGTGGCGTGCTTCCAGCTCCCGCTGGTGGACCTGCTCTACACGCCCGTGAGCGAGGTGCTCATGGTGCGGCTGGGCGAGCTGGAGCGCACCGGCCACGTGGACGAAGCGGCGGCGGCCTTCCGAGACACCGTGGCGCGGCTGGCCACCTGGTTCTTCCCGCTGGCGATGCTCCTGTTCGCGTGCGCGCCCGAGTTCATCACCGTGCTATTCGGCGCGCGCTTCCTGCCCGCGGTGCCGCTCTTCCGCCTCACGGTGCTGGGCACCGGCCTGTCCTGCCTGCCGGTGGACGCGGTGCTGCGCGGGCTCAACCACAACCCGGCGCTCCTGCGCGCCGCGCTGCTCAAGGCGCTGGTGGCGTTGGGCCTGCTCATCCCCGGGTTGTGGGCGCTGGGCGTGACGGGCGCGCTCGCGTCGGTGGCGCTCACCGAGGTGTTCGGCGCGTCGTGGCTCCTGTGGCAGGTGCGCCGCGCGCTGCGGGTCTCCGAGTGGGGCGCGCTCTTGCCCGGGGACGCGCTGCTGCGTCGCGCGGTGGCGAGCGTGGGCGCGGCGCTGCCCTGCCTGGGCGCGCACGTGGCGCTGGGGCCCCGCTTGGCCGCGCTGCCCTCGGGCTGGCTCTGGCGCGTGCTCCCGCTGGGCGCGGGCGGCCTGCTCTTCACGGCCGCGTATCTCGCGCTGCTCGGCCGGCTGGGCGTCACGGTGCGCGAGGTGTTGGGCGGGGCAAGTCCCGCGGGAGGTGGAACATGACGATGCAGGGACAGACGCAAGCGCTCCAGGACGCGGTGACGGGTGAGACGGTGTGGCTGGAGGGCCTGGGCTATCCCATGGCGCCGCTCTCGCAGCTCGCGCGCGACGCGCAGGTGGAGCGGTGCGAGCCCACGGCGCTGCGCGCGGGAGACTTCGCGGTGGTGCAGCACGCCAACGGCACCCTCGCCGCGTACCTGGTGCTGGCCGCGGGCGTGAAGCCTCAGACGGCGCCCTTCTGGGGTGAGCCCGGAGAGGAGATTCCCAAGCTCCTGGGACGCGTGACGGCGCTGCGCGTGGGCGCGGGGCGCCGGGAGTTCAAGCTGGGGACGTTGTCCCGGTTGGGCGCGCGAGCGGCGCGCGAGGCGCTGCGGTTGATGCGGCGCTCGGGGGCGCCTCGGCTGCTGGGCTCGGCGCGCGCGATGTGGGAGGGCCTGCCGCCGGTGCTCGCGATGAAGCGCCACCGCATGTTGCCGCTCACCGCGAGGCCCTTGGTGCCCTCGGACCGGGAGGCGCTGGCCGCGTTCGCGCGCGCCGAGGTGCCCGCGCGCGTGGAGCACCTGGACGCGCAGCTCCTGGGGCGCTGGCAGGAGGGCGGCATCGCGGTGGGCGCGTTCGATCGGCACGGGAAGCTGTGCGGGCTCATCTACCTGGACGAGTACCGGCGCGAGGGGTTGGACGTGGACGGCGTGTGGGTCCGCTCGCTGGTGGTCTCCAGTCGTGCGCGGCGGGTGGGGGTGGCGCGGGAGATGAGCCTGGTGGCCGAGGCGCGGGCGCGGGAGATGGGCATCACGCTCTTGTGCGCGGACCTCCGGCCGGACAACACCCCCGTGCTCAAGCTGCTGGCCTACTGGGGGTTCCGTCCGGCGTCGGCCGCGGACGCGGACGCGTTCAACGCCACCTGCAAGCGCGCGGGCCTGGAGGAAGGCTGGGCGGTGTGGCACTACGACGTGCCGGCCACCCCGCGCGCGCGGACCCGGGGCTCTCGCCGATGAGCGCCTCCGGAAGCCCTCCCACCGAGCGGCTCGCGGGCCTGGACGCGCTGCGGGGCGCGCTGTCGCTGTGCGTCGTCTACGTGCACGCGGTGGTGCCCTTCACGCTGGGCGCCACGGGCTTCTATTACGCCGAGGCGGTGAAGCACCCGCTCGCGGACCTCACCTTCGACGTCGTGCACTACTGCTCGATGGAGGTGTTCTTCTTCATCTCCGGCTTCATCGCCGCGAGGCAGCTCGCGCGCGGCGGGGTGCCGGGGTTGGTGCGTCAGCGCCTGCGCCGCATCGGCGTGCCGCTGCTCATCGCGGGCGCGCTCCTGGTGCCCATCGACCAGGGCTTGTTGGCGCTGGGCGAGGCGCTGGGCTTCCCGCGCGCCCAGGAGTTCCCCACGGGCGTGAGGCCCCTGCACCTGTGGTTCCTCTACTACCTCGTGATGCTCACGGCGGGGACGGTGGCCGCGGCATGGATGGCTCGCCAGCTGCCGTCGCGGCTGCTCGCCCGAGTGGAGCGGATGGGGCTCACGCTCCTCACGCGGCCTGGGGGCGTGCTCGTGCTGGGGCTGCCGGCCCTGGCGGTGCGGGTGGTGGGCCCTCGCGCGCAATACTTCGACTATCGCCCCTCGGTGGGCTGGCTCCTGTACTTCGGCCTCTTCTTCACGTGCGGCGTGGTGCTCGCGCGTCGCCCCGAGGGCTTCTCCGCGTGGCGCTCGGGCTGGCGCGGTTACCTGATGGCCGCGGCGGGCATCTATGCGCTGTGGCACCTGGCGCTGCCCGCGGCGGACCTGTCCTACCGCGCGGCGCGAGCCGTGGAGTCCGGGCTGATGTGTGGCTACGGCGGGTGCATGGTGCGCGGGCTGGTGGGGCTGTGCCTCGCCCGGCTCGCGTCGCCTCCCGCGTGGCTGCGCGCGGTGACGCTCGCGTCCTATTGGACCTATCTGGTGCACTGGCCCGTGGTGTGCGCGACGCAGGTGGTGCTCGCGTGGGCCCATGCGCCCGCGCTCGCTCGGCTCAGCCTGGCCGCCGTGCTGGGCGTGATGGTGCCGGTGCTCACCTATCACCGCTTCATTCACCGCGGCCGACTCGGCCCGTGGCTCGCCGGCGGGCGAGAGCCCCCTCCCGCCTCGTTGCTCCCCCGCGCCGCAGGCCTCGCCCGCGGCGGGTGAGCCACGTCCATCCCTCACCCCTACTGGAGCCCCCCGTGCGTCACCCCGCATCCATGCCCGACCCCCGCCCCATCCGGCTCGTGCAGTTCACCAAGTCCTTCTGGCTCGGCGGCACCGAGGTCCAGGTGGTGGAGCTGCTGCGAGGGCTGCCCCGCCATTACCCCGTGCAGGTGGCGGTGTTGGAGAAGGATGGTCCGCTGCTGGATGGCGTGCGCGCGCTGGGCATCGAGCCCGTGGCCTTCCCGCTGGGCTCGAGCGCGCGCCATCCCATCACCCTCCGCCGGGTGATGGCCGCCGCGAGCTGGCTGCGCCGGCTCAAGGTGGAGTTGGTGCACGCGCAGGACCTCTACTCGGCGCTCATCGCGGTGCCCGCCGCGCGGCTGGCGGGGTGCAAGGTGGTGGTGAGCCGGTTGGACCTGGGGCACTGGCACACGTCGCTCCAGGCGCGCGTGCTGCGCTTCCTCACGGCCCGGGCGCACCACGTGGTGGCCAACGCCGAGGCCATCCGCGCCCAGCTGCTCTCCAAGGAAGCGCTGCCGCCAGAGCGGGTGAGCGTCATCCGCAACGGCCTGGACGTGGCGGCCTTCGACGCGCGCGTGCGCGAGGGGTTGTTCCTGGACGTTCCGGACATCGGGGATGCGCCGCTGGTGGTGCACGTGGCGAACATGAGCCATCCGGTGAAGCGCCAGGAGGACCTCATCGCGGCGGTGGCTCGGGCGCGGCGGCGCGTGCCCACCCTTCAGGCCTTCCTGGTGGGAGACGGCGTGCGGAGGCCGGAGCTGGAGTCGCTCGCCTCGTCGCTGGGCGTGACGGACGCGGTGCACTTCCTGAGCTGGCGGGCGGATGTGCCGGCCCTCTACGCGCGCGCCACCGTGGGCGTGAACTGCTCGGTGGCGGAGGGCTTGTCCAACGCGGTGATGGAGGGCATGGCCGCGGGGCTCCCCATGGTGGTGACCGACGTGGGCGGCAATCCCGAGCTGGTCGCGGACCGACGCCGGGGGCGCGTGGTCCCCGCGCGCGCGCCGGATGCGTTGGCCGCGGCGTTGGTGGAGTTGGTGGGGGCGCCGGACATCGCGCGGTCGATGGGGCGCGCGGCGCGCTCCTTCGTGGTGTCCGAGCTGGGCCTGGGGCGCATGGTGGCGGAGCATGACGCGCTCTACCGTCGACTCGTGCACGGGCCGCTCACCCCCGCGCGCGATGCCGTACCCGTGCCGCATCCCTAGCCTCTGCGAGCGCTCGGCGCACCCGAGCGGTAGAGGAGGGCGGCATGCAACTGGAGGCGAGCCTCGACGGAGCGCAAGGAGTCCAGCCCGCGGAGGCCGAGGTCGCCACCGCGTTGGCGGTGGCCGTGGTGCCGCTGTGTGCGCTCGCCGTCACGTCCACCGCGGTGGGCATGCACTGGGACATCTGCTGGCACCAGTCGATTGGCCGGGACACGTTCTGGTCTCCACCTCACCTGGCCATCCAGTTCGGCGCGGTGCTCACCGGGCTGTGCTGCCTGCACGTGCTGTGGCGAGCCACGTTCGGCGCCGCGCACGTGCGAGTGGCCGCGCGCGGTGCCTCGGTGCGCGTGTGGGGGCTGCGCGGGCCATTGGGCGTGTTCGTCGCGGGCTGGGGCGGGGTGGCGATGCTCACCTCCGCGCCGTTCGATGACTGGTGGCACAACACCTACGGGCTCGACGTCAAGGTGCTGAGCCCGCCGCACGCGGTGCTCGTGGGCGGCATCCTGGTGATGCAGCTGGGCGTGCTCCTGCTCGTGTTGGGCGAGCGCAACCGCACCGCGCCGGACACGCTCGCGCACTCGCGCCATGACTCCCTGCTCCTGCACGTGTGCGGCATGGCGCTCACCTGCTACCTGGTGCTCACGCTGGAGCTGCTCTTGCCCAGCTACATGCACTCCGGGCTGTTCTTCCGGACGGTGGCAATGGGCGTGCCGTTGCTGCTCGCCGTCACGCATCGGGCGAGTGGTCAGCGCTGGGCCTGCACCCAGTCGGTGGGGACCTATACCGCGCTGATGTTGCTGCTCGTCTGGGTCTTCCCGCTGTTCCCCGCCACGCCGCGCCTGGGTCCGGTGTACCTGCCGGTGACGCACCTGGTGCCGCCGCCGTTCCCGCTGTTGCTCATCGTGCCCGCGGTCGTGCTCGATGTGCTGCTGGCCCGCGTGCCTGGGTGGAGCGACGGGCGGCGCGCGTTCTGGGGCGGCACGCTGTTCCTCGCGAGCTTCGCGCTGGCGCAGTGGCCGTTCGCGGACTTCCTCATGTCTCCGTGGGCGCGCAACCCCATCTTCGCCGCGGACATGTTTGGCTACAGCACGCAGCCTGGCTCGTATGCCTATCGCCACCTCTTCCACGACGTGGAAGGCACGAGCACGCGCTTCTTCCTGAACCTCGCGCTCGCCTGGGGGCTCAGCGTGGGGATGTTCCGACTGGGGCTCGCGTCAGGCACGTGGCTGCTGCGGCTGCGGCGCTGACGTGATGCCTCCCTTCCCGCTCACTAGGAGTCCTCTCATGCGCGTGTGGTGTTCGTCGGGCAGCGCGCTGCTGTCCCTGCTCTTGATGGGTCTGTCCGGCGTCGCGCTCGCGCACTCCGAGGTCCAGGACCTCTTCCACGAAGGGCTGGCCGGGCCGTATCGGCTGTTCGTCACGGTGCGTCCGCCGGCCGTCATTCCCGGCATCGCCGAGGTGCGCGTGCGCACCGAGCACGACGACGTGGACATGGTGGAGGTCGTGCCGCTGCCACTCGAGGGCGCGGGCAGTCACCTCACACCCGCGGCCGACGTGGCGACGCGCTCGGAGAGGGATTCGCAGTCCTTCCAGGCGAGCCTGTGGCTGATGACGCCCGGGGCCTGGCAGGTGCGTGTCACGGCGCACGGCAAGCGGGGCTCGCACACCCTGGCGGTGCCCGTGCGCGCGCTGCCCACGCGCACCGAGGCCATGAGCACGCCGTTCTCGGCGCTGCTGCTGGGGCTGCTGGTGTTGCTGTGGATGGGCGCCGCGAGCGTGGCGCGGGCCGCGGCGCGCGAGGCGCGACTGGCACCCGGTGAGAAGCTCAGCCTGCGCGACCGCCGCCGAGGCAACTGGGCGTTCGCGGCCACCGCGCTCTGCATGGGGCTGCTCGTCTGGGTGGGCGGGCGGTGGTGGCGCGAGGAGGCCAAGGGCTACGAGGCCATCCTGTATCAGCCGCTGAAGCTCGCCGCGGACTACCTGCCGAAGGTGGGGGAGGGGACGCTCGCGCTCCGACTGGAGGACCCAGGCTGGCTGCCCTCGCGGCGCCTGGACGACCTGGTCCCCGACCACGAGCACCTGATGCATGTCTTCATCGTCCGCGTGCCGGAGATGGACCGCGTCTATCACCTGCACCCGGAGAAGGTGGGCCCCGCGCGCTTCGAGCGCCCGCTGCCGCCGATGCCCGCGGGCCGCTATCAGGTCTGGGCGGAGGTGGTGCACGCCACGGGCATGACGGAGACCCTGCGCACCGAGCTGCTGCTGCCCGACGTCCCGGGTGAGCCCGCGCGGGGGGATGACGCGCTGGGCACCGCCGCGCCGCTGTCCCAGTCCTCGACGGACAGCCGCACCTTCACCCTGGAGGACGGCGCGCGCATGGTGTGGCTGCGCGATGAGGGCCCGCTGTCGCTGGACGCTCCCGGCCACCTGCGCTTCCGGGTGGAGAACGCGGAGGGGCATCCCGCTGGAGACCTGGAGCCTTACATGGGGATGCTCGGCCACGCGGCCATCGTGCGCACCGACCGCGAGGTCTTCGCGCACGTGCACCCCTCGGGGTCGGTATCCATGGCGGCGCTGGACATCGCGCGGGCCGCGCTGGAGCCCCGCCCCGCTGACGGCGCGCCCGAGGGCGAGATGAAGCACGCGGGCTGTCATGGCGCGGTGACCGGCCCCATGCCCTCCGATGTGTCCTTTCCCTTTGGCTTCTCGCTCCCCGGGCGCTACCGCCTCTTCATCCAGGTGAAGCGCCACGGCACGGTGCAGACCGCCGTCTTCGATGCGCGCGCGGGTGGACGCAGCCTCACGCCGGTGTCGGAAGGGAAGGTGCCGTAGCGCGGTAATGCATGGCTCATCCTGGAATAAATGACGAAAATTGATATTCAAGTTTAATCTGACATGCGCGACACCTCACCCAAGAGGCCGTTCATGTCCATGCGTGTTGCCGTGCTGTCGTTGTGTCTGGCTGTCGTCGTCGGTTGTGGAGGGGCGGAGGCAGTGGACGAAGCTCCGCTGGGGACGAGCACGTCCCGGCTGGTGGTGCCCACGGTGGAGAATCAGGTGGTGGCGCGCCTGGCTTCGAGCACGGGGGCTGGATACGGGTATGCCGAATACCTGCCGCCCGGCTACCTCACGTCGGCGTCGAGCTATCCCGTCGTCATCCACCTGAACGGCATTGACGAGTTCGGCACGTCCACGACGGAAGCGGACCTCTTGAGCGTGCTGACGCGGCACGGGGCGCTGAAGCTCATCCAGACCTCGTCGACGTGGAAGACGTACTTCGGCACGCATCAGGTGATGGTGTTCTCTCCGCGCGCGCCTACGGACTGGACGCCCTCGGTGCTGGATGCCTTCGTCAGCTTCCTCGTGGCGAACTATCGCGTGGACACCACGCGCATCTACCTCACGGGCCTGAGCATTGGTGGCTATGGCGCCTGGAAGTATGCGTTTGACCATGGCAGCCGGCTGGCGGCGCTGGCGCCCATGGCCACCAACATCGGTGGGCCGGGCCCGAGCATCACGCAGCTGCAGAACGTGCCGGTCTGGGCCGTGCATTCGTATGCGGATGGCGGCTCGCTGTCGGCCGAGGTGTCGTGGCTGCTGGGCCTGACCAAGGTCTATGGCCAGTACTCGCCGCTGAGCGTGGCGTCGCCGTCCTCCACGGTGACGTATCCGTTCGATGGCGCGACGCACACGTGGGGCGCTCCGGTGCCGGGCCGCGTGGGCACGGGCTCCTCCGTCGCGCGGCTCACCGTGTACTCCGGCGGCGCGCATGACTGCTGGTCGAACACGTACAACGACACCGTGTTCTGGGACTGGATGCTCGCGCAGCACCGCTGACGCCCGCCTGGCTGTTCCCGCCTCGGGCCCACCGCGCCCGAGGCGGCCTGCCTGCCCAGCGTGCGCGGGGTGGAGCACGAGATAAATCCCGAGGGAAAAGAGCGCGGCTGGGTCGTGTTGCGCTCAGAAGGCCTGGACGCAATGCGCCATGGCCGCCCATCTCCTATGACCCTCGCACACACCACGAATGCGCCCCTGCATGAGCGCCGGGGCATCTTGCGCCGCAGCCTTCGCCTCTCCACGCTGGAGGGGGTGCTGGCCGAGCTTGTGACGGCCTTCGCGGGAAGCGGTGTGCTCACTGCCTGGGCCCTGCACTTGCGCTGCAGCCCCATCCTCGTCGCGCTGCTCGCCGCGCTGCCGGCGCTGCTCCAGCTGGTGCACCTGCCGTCGGCGTGGCTGACGCAGGCGCGGGGCAGCCGTCCCGTGGCCATCCTCGCGGTGGGCGCGTCCCGCCTGGCCCTGCTCCCCCTGCTCGTGTTCCCGTTCCTGGGGCTGTCCCTGGAGGGCAAGCGGCTGCTCTTCCTGGGCATCACCGTGCTGTACGCGCTGCTGGGAATCATCGCGAACAACGCCTGGACCGCGTGGATGGGGGACCTGGTCCCCGCGCCCGTGCGGGGCCGCTACTTCGGGCAGCGCACCTCGCTGGGGATGTTGGCGGGCGGCATCGCCGGGCTGGCGGTGGGGCTGGCGCTCGACTCCGCTCGCAAGCATGGGCAGGAGCCGCAGGTGCTCGCGCTGCTCGCGCTCCTGGGCACCCTCGTCGGCGTGGCCTCGCTCGTGCTGATGGCGCGTCAGGCGCCGCCCACCGGCGTGTCGCGCCGAGCGGTGTGCGCGGTGTGCGCGGTGTCTCCGTTCCGGGATCGCCGGCTGCGTCCGCTGCTCACGTACCAGGTGGTGTGGGGCGCGGCGGTGGGGGTCTCCGCGAGCTTCGGCGTCGTCTACATGCTGCAGGACCTGCGCATGGGCTTCGGCCTCATCGCGGGCTACGGCTCGGCCGTGGCGCTGGTCCGCGTGCTGGCCATCCGTCACTGGGGCAAGGTCATCCAGCGCGTGGGCGCGCGGCCGGTGCTGGTCGTCTGCTCGTTCGGCCTCATCTTCCTGCCGCTGCTGTGGCTGGTGCCGCCCAGTGACTTCACGCTGTGGCTGCTGGGCGTCGACGTGCTGATGGCCGGCATCCTGTGGGGCGGCCACGGTCTCGCGTCGTTCGAGCTGCCGCTGTCGCTCGCACCCGCGAAGCGCCGTCCGTTCTACGTCGCGGCGTTCCACAAGGCGGGCGGTCTGGCGTTCGCCCTCGCGTCGCTCGCGGGGGGCTGGCTGGCGACGCAGGTGCCCTCGCGCCTGTTCATCCACGGCGAGGCGTTCCACGGCCTCCAGATCCTCTTCCTCCTGTCCGCGCTGGGGCGACTGTTCGCGGCCCCGCTGGCCCTCCGGGGTCGGCGCCGTCAGGAAGGCGCTGTGCCCGCCGCGTGCTTCGCGTGAGCGCGAGCGTCCGGACTCAGCGTCGCCAGTAGCGCCACACCCAGCGGTCCGCGCGCTCGACCTCCTCGAAGCGGGCGAGCAGCGGCGGCACGAGGTTCTCGGGAAGCCGGAGCTGGGCGAGCAGCGCGCGCACCTCCAGCTTGCGCGTCAGCGCGAGCAGCGCCTCTCGCTCCGGCTCCGTCAGGTCCGGGTGCCAGCAGTCGGCGATGAGCACCACGCGTCGCTCATTGCTCGGGTTCGTCGTCTCGTGCTCGAACGAGTCATGGAAGGCGAGCACGCGGTCGGTGCGCCAGGCGCGCGCTTCGGTGCCCACCCGGATGGCGGAGCCCTCGGGGGCGCGCAGGCCCAGGTGCAGGCGCATGCGGAACCCATCCCAGCCGAAGCTCGGCACCGCGCGCGTGGCCGGCGCGTGCGCGGAGAACATCACGTCACCCAGAGGCAGGTCGGTGCACTCGCCCGTGAGCGAGCGCACCACGCGCGCGGTGGAGTCCATGGCCAGCTCGGGCCAGAAGAGGCGATCCACGCGCTCGCCCGCGAAGTAGATGGGATGCACCGTCCAGCGGCCCGTCCCCACGATGTCGGTGCGGTAGTGGAGCAGCGGCGAACTCTCGAGCCGCGCCAGGTCATTGCGCACGGCATCCACGTGCTGCTCCAGCGCGCTCGCCGCCGCCGGGGGCGGGTCTCTCCAGGGACGCTCCTCCAGGCCGGGGAAGGGCGGGAACACCACGGGCGCTTGTCCCGTGGGCGCGGGCGGCGGCGCGACGTCTCCCAGCAGGATGCGCAGGTAGTGCTTCACGCGCTCCAGTTCGGAGCCCGCGGCCAGGACCGAGTCCACGAAGCCACCCGCCACGGCCAGTCGGAGGATCTCCTCGCGCACCTGGATGGGGAGGTCCTCCTGCTCGGGGGCTTCGTTCATGGTGTGCCTCGGGCCTCGGCTGCTGGCTGCGCCAAGGCGCCCAGCTCCGTGCGCTGGCCGGCCTTGACGGTGAAGGCGCGGGAGACGTCCTTCACGTACAGCGTGTGCTCGCCTGGAGTGAGCCCCGCCACCAGGAAGCTCCCGTCGGCTTGGGTGAACTGCCAGGCGCCATGCCACCGGTCATCGATGACGATGCTCGGCGGCCCCTCCATGCGAGACTCGGGGCCCAGCGTGATGGAGCCCGCCACCGCGCCGGTCTCCTCCAGCCGGATGGTCGCGGTCAGGTGCTCGCCGGGCTTCCCCGTGAGCGTGACGCTGCCCGCGCGACCATCGGGGAGCCACGCGTAGACGGTTTGTGGGCTCCCGGAGAGTGGATGCACCACGAAGCCACCGCCCTCGAAGCGGTGCGCGGTGTATCGCCGGGGGACATCGCCACAGCGCCCGGAGATGGGCTGCTCCACCGCCACGGTGACTCCGTGCGCGAGGGTGCCGCCCGGAAGGACGACGTATCCCGCCAGGTCGAACCGCTCGCGAGTCGACGGCTCGGGGGGAATGTACATTCCTCGATACGTCGGATCCGGGGTGACGGCGATGCGGGTGGAGAACGGCACGCCGGGCTTGAGCGTGACCTCTTGCCAGCTTCCCAGGACGCCTCCCCCGCTGTGGCCCCGGAACCAGAGCTGTCGCTTGCCCGACTCGACGGAGCCCCGCCACGTCCCATCGGGCTGGAGGCTCAAGGCCACGTCGCCGACGCCGACGGATTCGATGGTGTCCTTCAAGCCGACCTTGCCCGCGCGCCGCGCGAGCCGCACCGTGACAGGCGTGAAGCCCGCGAGCTGGAGATCCGCGTGGCCCTCCGTGCCCACGGCGACCGCGTCGAGGTAGTGCTCCATGCCCTGGCCCTGCGCGGCAATGGGCGAGACGTGGAGCTTGCCGGGCGTGAGCCCATCGATGCGGAACGCGCCCTGCGCATCCGAGACCGCCTCCATGGGCAGGCGCCACGTGAACAGCTCGTCGCCCCAGGCGACGACGCGAACATCGGCCGCGGGTGCGCCGTCCGGGCCCGTGACGCGCCCCGAGAGCGAGGCCCCGGGCGGCAGCCGCAGCTCGACAGAGAGCGTCCCGTTCGCCACCACGCCCACGTCGCTCTCGCAGGACTCGGCATGGCCGGGGCCGCGCGCGCATACGTCGAACAAGCCCGCGTGCGTCGAGGAGAACAGCGCCTGCCCGTGCTCATCCGTCTGCACGGACTCGAAGACCGAGGCCGGCGTCACCGGTCCCCGCAGGATCGCCACCTTCGCGTTCGCGACGGGCGTCCCGTGTTGAGCGGACAACACACGCACGCGCACGGTGGCGGTGCCCTCCAGCGTCGGAGGCTCCGAGGGAACTGGAAGCGGCGCGGAGTCGCCCGAGCCCTGCGTCGTCGGCACCGCGGCGGAAGCGCTCGAGCCCGCCGCGGAGGGGGCCGCATCGGGGGCGGGCGCTGTCCCCGGAGCCGTCGAGCCAGGTGCCGCGGCTGACGGGACGGGCGCACCCGCCACGGGAGCGGAGGTCATCGCGCCGCGCACGACGGGCGCTGCCTGAGGGGGAGCGGGCTCCGCCGGTGACGGCGCCGCGGTGACGCGCAGAACCGCAACCGTTCCGAGCACCAGCGCGGCTCCCGCCGAGATGCCCGCCCATGTCAGCGTGTTCTTCATCGCGTGCTCCCGCTTGCGAGTGCCCGGGGACCAGCCACCCGGAAGATCGCGCGTGCATCAGGACTCCGTGGGCCGCGCGGAATGCCTGTGGGGGACACCGAGGCGTGTGCTTCAAGCGGCGCGCCCCCCGCCACCGCCCTTGCCCGGGGACGCAGCATGTCATCTCCACCCGTGCCCGCGCCACGATCAGCTCGTCGCGGGAGCGCCCAACATTCGCAGCGCCAGCTCCGCGTGGACATCCGCCAGCGTCTCCTCGTCGAGCCCCTCTGACGGCTCGTACCAGTACGGCAGGCGCAGGCCGATGGTGGCGATCGCCGCGCCCGTCACGAGCGGATGCGAGGCGGAGAAGACCCCCTGGGTCCTGCCTTGCTCGATGACCTCGCGCAGCAACGCCGATGAACGCTCACGCAGCACGAGCGCCGGCGCCGCCAGCTCGGGGGGCAGCGCGTGGATCTCCTCGTTCACCACCACCGCGAGCTGCGGATGATGTGCATGCAGCAGCGTGTGCGCGCGCACGAGCGCCCGGAGACGCGCGACCGGAGAGTCCCCCGCGCCCGCCAGCGCCGCGCGAAGGCCCTCGTGATGGACCTCGTGCCCCAAGCGCACCAGCTCCGCGAGCACGTGCTCCTTGGAGGGGAAGTGCGCGTAGAGCGCGCTGGGCCGCAGCGCCAGGGCCTTGGCCAGGTCCCGGATGGAGGCGTCATGAAAGCCCCGGCACGCGAAGAGCTGGAGCGCCACCTCCAGGATGCGGCGCCGCGTCCCCTCGGGCGCCGCCGAGCTGGGAAGGACCGCCGGGCGCGCGCGCAGCCGGGAACGGGGAGGCGTGGACATGGGTGAAATCCTTGAAAAACGAACGTTCGTTCAGATAGGCTGAGAACCCAGAAAACACCGGCGCCTCACTCTAACCCGACATCTGAACGGTCGTTCATTCCAACGATGGCCTCGTTCCAGCTCCAGGACGGCGTGTCGCTGCAGGTCGAGGACTCGGGCGCGGGCGAGGCGGTGCTGTTGCTGCACGGGCTGGGGTCTTCGGGTGGGGATTGGGAGTTCGTGGCGCCCCGGCTGGCCGCGCATCACCGGGTGGTCATCCCGGACGCTCGGGGCCATGGCCGCAGCGACAAGCCTCCGGGCGCCTATGGGGTGGCGTTGTTCGCGCGGGACATCGCCGCGCTGTGTGACGGCCTGGGGCTGACCCGCGTGCACGTGGTGGGGCTGTCCATGGGCGGGATGATGGGGTTCCAGCTCGCGGTGGACCGTCCCGAACTGGTGCGCAGCCTGGTGGTCATCAACAGCGGGCCAGACATGGTGCCGCGCACGGTGCGTCAGCGCCTCGCCATCATGGTGCGCCTGGGCGTGCTGCGGTGGCTCGGGCCCCGAGGGCTGGCGAAGCGGATTGCGCCCAGGTTGTTCCCCAAGCCGGAGCAGGAGGCGCTGCGCGAGCGGGTGCGCGAGACGCTGGGCGCCAATACCCCCGATGTCTACCTGCGCGCGACCCGGGGCCTCGTGGGCTGGAGCGTGCTCGCGCGGCTGGCCGAGGTGACGTGCCCGGTGCTCGTGCTGCATTCCGAGCGCGATTACACGTCGCTGGCCACGAAGCAGGCCTACGTCGCTCGACTCGCCAAGGCGCGGCTCCAGGTGCTGACGGACTCCGGTCACGCGGCGCCCGTGGATCAACCTGGGCAGGTCGTCGAGGCGGTGGAGGCCTTCCTCCGCGAGGTCGAGGCGCCGTGACTTCCCGTGGGCGCATCCCGCGCCCCGGCTGAAGCAGGAGGCAGTCCGATGTCGATGACTCGGAGTGGGCGCGCGCTCGTTCGCGTGGCCCTGGGTGCGCTCGTGCTGTTCGGTGCCATGGGGGCGTCCCCGGCCCAGGCAGGTGTCTGGGTTCACGGCAGTTATTCCAACCTCTGGGGGACGCGAGGTTTCCAGCTGTGGGTTCCCAATGGCTATCAGCCCACGGAGGCCCTGCCGCTCGTCGTCGGGCTGCACGGCTGTCTGGAGAACCCGGACCAGTTCGCGGGCCTCTCGCGCCTCAATGAAAAGGCAGACGCGGAGCGGTTCCTGGTGCTGTATCCCAACCAGTCCACGGTGGCCAATCCCACGCAGTGCTGGAACTTCATGCTGGCGATCAACCAGGAGCGGGGCCTGGGCGAGCCGTCCCTGATTGTGGGCATGGTGAAGTGGGTGCAGGCGCACTACGCGGTGGACTCGCGGCGCGTCTACGTGGGCGGCGTGTCCGCGGGCGCGGTGATGACGAGCATCCTGATGGCCTGCTACTCGGATGTGTTCACCGCCGGGATGGTGGGCGCGGGCGCGATGTACAAGGCCGCGACCACCGCCTCGGGCAGCGCGTACGCGATGGCGTTCGGCAGCATCTACTCGCCGGATGACCGGGGCGATGACGCGTGGGCCTGCTCGGGGCGGTCGCGTCGTCGGGTGCCGGTGCTCGTCGTGCATGGGACGGAGGACGCGGTGGTCAATCCCATCAACGGCGAGCAGACGGTGCGCCAGTTCCTCCAGACGAATGACGACGCGGATGACGGCGTGGACAACGACAGCGTGGCGAACGTGCCCGCGCGGGTCTGGTCCGCCACGTCGCCTGGCGGACGGAGCTACACCGTGCGCGAGTACGTGTCCGGTGGCGCGCTGCTCGTCGAGCAGGTCGTCATCGACGGGATGGGACATGCCTGGCCGGGAGGTGACCCCGCCTTCCCCTTCGCGGACCCCGAGGGGCCGGACGGCACCGCCATCATGTGGGACTTCTTCCAGCGGCAGGTGCGCTGACGCGCGGGCCTCGTTCCTTCTCCAGAGTCGGACGCCGGGTCTGGCGCGTGGACGGTCGTGCCCGCGCACCCAGGCGCAACACGTGGGAATCCCTGGGGCTGCCCGTGCGCACGGGCGGCCCCGGGGCTGCAAGTCGGCCGCCCCGCGTCGCGGCGTCACGCGCAGCCCAACCCAACGCCGCTGTGGAGAAGCGAAGATGATCGACAAGCTCCTGGGGGGCCTGACCGCCTCCTTCTCGGGCGGCAGCCCGCTCGACCTCATTGGCACCGGCAGCGTGGGCCACGCGCTGGGGTTGGATCCGGTGGGCAGCGCGCTCAAGGGCATGGGCGGCGGCCACAACTCGGTCGAAGCGGCTCCGGCCCACGCGGCGACCCACCACGCCTCGGCGGCCCACACGGAGCTGGCGGACGCGCCGGAGGGCCCCGAGGGCTACGCGAAGCCCTCGGCGGACAGCGCGCAGGGCGGAGCAGCGGCGGGAGGCGTGGGCGGCTTGATGGGCTTCCTCTCCAAGCTCGCGGATCCGCTGGGCCTCTTCGGCGGCATCAACATGGCGGATCCGCTGGGGCTCCTGGGCGGAGGCGGGGGCGGCGGCCTTCTGGGCGGGCTGCTCGGTGGTGGAGGCGGGGGCCTGTCTGGACTCGTCGGCGCCGAGGATGGCCAGAAGGCCGAGTCGATGCTGGGCGCCCAGTCGCAGATGGGCGGACTGCTCTCCATGCTGGGTTCGAGCGGGGGCGGCGCGTCGTCGCTGCTGGGGTTCCTCAAGTGAGCGGGGGACCGGTGGCGACGGAGGAACTCCAGGCCCGCGTCCGGGCCGTCGCGCGAGGCGAAGTGACGCTCGCGCAGCTCCAGGGCATCACCGCGGAACAAGCGCGGGCCGTGGCGCGCGTGGGCTGTGAGCTGTCCGAGGCCGGCAGACTGGAAGAGGCGCGCATCGTCTTCCAGGGCCTGGTGGCCACGAACCCGAGGGACGCTTCGGCCCACGCCGCGCTGGGCACGGTCCTTCAGCGGATGGGGCGGGGTGATGATGCGCTCGCGGCCTACAACGCGGCCCTGCGACTGCGGCTCGAAGACCCCGTGGCGCTCGCGAACCGGGGTGAGCTGCGGCTGCGCTCGGGGGATACGGGGGGACGGGCGGACCTCGAACACGCGGTGGTGGTGGACCCGCGTGGCGCGACTCGGGCGGGACGCCGCGCGCGGGAGCTGCTGGAGGCGCTCGCACGCTGAAGCGCCGCTCGCCAGCTCGGGAGGAGGGCGTTACAAGCGCTTCGTGGACGCGACGGACCGGTGGCATGGACGGCTCTTCTTCGGCCCTGGCCGGCTGCAATACGCCGGGGCCGTGGCGGCGACGTCCCTTCATTCGCACCACACCTTCCAACTCGTGCTCGCGTCAGGTGAACCCCTTCGCCTGCGCGACGCACGGGGCGGCGAGTCCTCTGGGCACGTCGCCCTCATCCCTCCCGGCGCGGAGCACGCCGTCGTGGGGAGTGCTCCCTCGGTCGTCCTGATGCACGTGGCCGCCGAGGTGGCCGCGGGGCGTCGCCTGCGGACTCTGGACATCGCTTCGGACTCGGCGCGGGCGTGGACGCGTGCCGGGGCGCGGCTGATGCCCTGGGTGCCGGAGCGGCTCCCGCGGCGCTGGTTCGAGGCCGAGGCCCTGGCTCGCACCGTGTTGGGCGCGCTCGAGGCGGACATCCCGTTGCCACCGCCCACGCATCCGGCGATTCAGCGATTGTTGCGCGTGCTGCCCGAGTCGCTGGAGGAGGACGTGCGGCTCGCCACGTTGGCGCGCCGCGTGGGCCTGTCTCCGGGGCGGCTGTCTCATCTGTTCGCCGCGCAGGTGGGCACGCCCCTGCGGCCCTATGTGCTGTGGTTGCGAATGGGGCGCGTGGCCGAGCACCTCAGTCGTGGCGTCTCGCTCACCGAGGCCGCGCACGCGGCGGGCTTCAGCGACAGCGCGCACCTGAGTCACGTGTTCCGACGCATGTTCGGGATGGCGCCGTCATCGCTCGCGGGCCTCGTCGAGTGGGTCGTGCCCGCACGTCCGTAGCGCGTTCTTACAAGCGTGGGGCGCCGCGTGAGCGCGAAGGTGTCTCCCCAAGGGAGCCACACCATGGCGATGACGCCGAAGCTGCGAGGACATTTCGAGGCGGAGCTGCGCGAGGGAGACCAAGCGGAGCGGGCGGGAGACCTGCCGCGAGCGTGGCGTCACCTGGAGCGAGCCCATGTGCTGAGCCAGGCCCACGCGGGGCCGCATGTGCGGGTGCACGTGCGGATGTTTGCCTTTGGGTGGCGACGCCGCGATTTGAGAGAGATGGTGGGCCAGTGGGCCCGCATCCTGGTGGCCGCACCGGGCTCCTGGCTGGGGCGCGCGCCGCTGGGGAACACCGGCGGCGCGAACGTGGGCATCCTCACGCCCATGCCCATCCCCGAGGACCTGCGGGCGATACTGGATGCGTGAGTCTTCAGCCCGAGGCGCGCGTCAGGGATTGCCTGACGCGCGCCCCGGTCCGGTGCTTCAGTACAGCATCAGCCGCTGGTCTCGGAAGAAGCAGGCGCGTGTCTCGTCATTGCTGTCCACGCCCGCGCCAATGCGCGACGCATCCACCGCGCCCAGGTACGCCCGCTCCCAGTAGTTCCCCGCTCCGGGGCGCGCCACCTCCAACTGGCCGTCGTGCGAGAACGCCAACCGCGGCGCACCCGAGGCGTCCGCCGCCACGGCATACGTCGTGAGGGTGTAGTCCTCGATGGACGAGGTGCTCACGGTGCTGGTCGGGTACGGCGAGGCCACGGTGACGGCCTGGACTCCCGAGTGCGAGAGCACCAGGAGCCCCGAGGCCCGCGAGGCGAGCGAGGCCCAGCCACTGGTGGACCAGGAGGCCACGGTGAGGGTCTCCACCGTGGTGCCCTTCCACCGGCCGAGGGTGTTGTCCGCGAGGGGCAGATAGAGCCGCCCCGAGGAGTCGAACACCGCGTCGCCGCGCAGGAGCTGGTTCGTGCTGGTGACACTGAAGTTCTGCACCGCGGTGCTCCACACGCCCGCGCTGCCGCGGGTGGCGATGGCGACGCGGGCCACGCTTCCACTGCTCCCCGTCTGCGCGGCGGTCCACACGAGGGTGGGCCGATCGCTCTGGGCCGGGTCGAGCGCGAGCGAAACCTCGTTGTCCCAGGAGGCCGTGGTGGCCGTGTCCACGCGCTCATGGAGCCAGCCGCTCGCGGTCTTCGTGGCGTACCAGACTCCCTGGCCCACGCGCGTGTAGGCCAGATGCGGCGTGCCATCGCTGGCGACGGCGAGGGCGATGTGGTCCCCGGGGATTCCGCCGGTGCCCAGGCCGAGCCCCTCGACCAGCTCCGCCGCGAAGACACCGTTGGTGACGGTGGCGTACCAGAGCGCGTTGTGAAGCGTGCTCAAGTAGGCGAGGTGCGCCACCGCGCCGCGCATGGCGAGCCGGCACGAGATGCCATAGCGCTCCCGGCCCTCCGCGAGGACGACGGGCCGATGCATGTAGGCGGACACGGTGAGCGTGAGCGGGGTGCTCGCCGTCATGCCGTCGTTGTCCGTCACGGTGAGCGTGACGGTGTACGTGCCCGCGCTCGCAAAGGTGTGGGACGCCTGCGCGGCCGTTCCGTCCATGACGGGCTGGCCATCGCCGAAGTCGAAGCGATAGCGCGCCACGGTCCCATCGGGGTCGCTGGAGGTGGCACCGTCGAAAGTGAGGACCTGTCGAGCCTCGCCCTGGGTGGGGCCCGTGAGGCGCGCCACGGGCGGCACCTTCGCGGAAGCGGGGTCGATGGTGATGGCGATGGAGGTGGCAGCGGTGCGGCCTCCAGAGTCCGTGGCCACCAGCGTGAGGGTGTGGAGGCCCACGCTCAGCGACGCGATGTCGAGCGATGCGCCTCGGCCCAGCACGCCCGACACGTTGGACTGCCAGGTGAGGCTGTTGCCGGAGAGGGGGCCGTCCTCTGGATCCGATGCGGCGCCCCGCAAGGCCACGGTCGCACCCAACCCGAAGTGCGACCCACCCGCGGGCGAGTCGATGCGCACGGTGGGCGGCTCGTTCGCGGGGAGCACGACGACGCGCAGCCGGGCGTTGACCGAGGTCGCCTGAGAGTCCGTGGCGGTGAGCCGGATGTCATGCGTGCCGGCCACGAGTTTCGACACCGTGAGCGAGTTGCCCGTCCCGAGCACGCCGTTGAGGTTGGAGAGCCACGTGAGCGCGGCGCCCGGCAGGGTGCCGTCCTCCGCGTCAATGGCCTTGCCGGTGAACGTGATGGACGTGCCGGCGAAGACGGTGGTGCCGTCCGGGGGCGCGGTGATGCTCACCGTGGGCGCGGTGTTGGTGGGGCTGGTGACGGTGACGAACACGGAGGCGCTGGCCGTGGTGCCGTGCGAGTCCGTGGCCGTGAGCGTCACCGTGTGCGTGCCCAACGCGAGCTGCACGTTGGTGAGACGTGGCCCGGTGCCGAGCTTCCCCGCGATGCTCGACGTCCACACGAGCGAGTCGCCCATCAGCGCGCCATCCTCGGGGTCCGCCGCGCTGCCTTCCAGCGTGAGCGCGGTGCCCACGCGAACCTGCGTGCCATCCGCGGGTTGGCTGAGCGTGACGGTGGGCGGCAGGTTGGCGCCGGGGAGCAGCACGTTGAGGGTGGTGCTCGCTTGCGCGGTCAGTCCTTGAGAGTCCGTGGCGGTGAGCACGATGCGGTGCTCCCCGACGACGGTGGCATGAAACGAGACCGCCGTGCCGGTTCCCAGGACTCCGCCCTTGTCCGAGGTCCAGGTCAGTGAGGCCCCGGAGAGGTTGCCCTGCTCGGGGTCGGTGGCGTGGCCCTGGAGGACGAGCGTGTCGCCCTCATGGAGGGACGTCCCGTTCGGGCCCGGCGTGTCGATGACCGCCACGGGCGCGAGGTTCACGGGCGCCAGCACGGTGATGGAGAGCTGCGCGTTGGCGGTCTTTCCACCCGAGTCGGTGGCCACCAGCGTGAGCCGGTGATTGCCCGGCGTCAGGGTGACTTCCAGGGGGCTGCCCGTGCCCAGCGCGCCGTCCACGCTGGAGGTCCACTTGAGCGCGGCGCCGGTGAGCGCGCCGTCCTCGGGATCGCTGGCTTGGGCCTGGAGGGTGATGGTGCGAGACGACAGCGTCGCCCCGTCTTGAGGCGAGGTGATGCTCGCGGACGGGGCGCGATTCTGCTGCGGCGCGGGCGGCTCGGGTTCGGGGGGCTTCTTGCCACCACAACCCACGAGCAACGCGAGCGCGAGCGGTAGGAGCAGGCGCGTGGACATGCTCACCGCCTACTGGAACATGATGTTGTCGTTGTTCGGGTAGCAGACATGCCGCTGACCCGTGGTGGGGCGCACGGCGAGGCTGACGGGGGGACGATTCACGACCTGTGTGGAGAGGAGGGACGTGTAACTCGACGTTCCGATCGCGGTGTAGGTCCAGTAGTTGTTCGCGTCGGGTGTGATGAGCTCCACGCTGGTCCCGTGCGCGTAAGCGATGAAGGGTTTGCCATCCGCCCAGACGAGGTCGCCGTGGGGAAAGTTCGTGGAGCTGGAGTCCTCGAAGTCCCACTCCTGCCAGGTGGAGCCAGACAGCGAGATTCCGATGGCGACGTCGATGACGGAGTAGCCCGAGCGGATCAGCAGCCGCTTGGTGCCCGCCCAGGCCAGTGAGACACGGATATCTTTGGTGGAGAATCGGGTGATCGCGGGAGTCTTGGCCGAGAAGTCGAGGGTCCGGACAGTCGTTCCCTTGACGGTGACGAGCCCCACCTTCGTGTCCGTATACGTTTGATCTGGATTCACCTTGCGAAGCCACGGGATGTAGAGGGTGCCTCCATCGTCGAACAGGGCTTCTCCCGCGAGTTCTTCGCCGCCACTGCTGGGGGCGAGATCGATCTGATTCACGGTCCAGGTGTTCGCGGCGGTGCGCGTCGCAGTGAAGAGTCGGTGGGCAGAAGAGTAGGTCTGGCCGGTGACCGGAGTGGAAATGTCGCCCACCACCGTCGGTCGGTTCGCGTTCGTTGGATCGAGCGCCACCATCCAGTTCGAGAAAGTCGAAGAAACAGGGATGACCTCACGCACCCAGTTCCCATTGACGCGCGTGGCGTAGAACGACTTCGTGGTCCCTGCGGCGGAATCAACCGCTTGGTAGACGAGGTGCGGCGTGCCATCGCCCGCGACCGCCAGGGCGAAGCCCCAGAGCTGAACTCGTCGGCCCGTACCGAAGCCCGGCCCATCGACGAGCTGCGGCGTCCAGGTGGTGCCATTCCAGGTGCTGAGCCAGAGCGAGTCGTGTTTGGAATTGTAATAGGCGAGGTAGCCAGTGCCCGCGGTATCGAAGGCCAGCTCGCAGTAAGGGTCGATGGTATCTCCGCTCGTATCCACCGCCACGGCGGTTGCGGCGGCTGCGGCGGGCGCGGGGGCCAGCGGCGCGTTCTCCGCCAGCGCGGGGAGCGTCACCTGGAAGTTCCAGGTGCCCTTCACCTCCGCGCCGTCGGTCGTCACCACGGTGGCCGTCAGCGAGGCGACTCCTGCCGAGGGCAGTGTCCACGCCACGCGCTCACCCGAGGTCTCCAGCTTTCCGCCCGAGGCGCTCCAGCGCACGGACGTGATGTCCGCTGCGGGCCAGCCCGCCCGGAAGTTCTCAACCACGCCCGTGACATACGGCCCGCTCGCCTCGCGCTCCAGGGTGAGCGCCGACGCGTTCTCGCCATGCTGGGCGAGAGAAGCGGAGTCAGCAGGGGGCTCGGACTGGCAGGCCGACAAGCCCAACCCCATCACGAGTCCCAACGACAGCATGCGGAACGACCAACGGAAGTACTTCTGTGCCAACGAAAACCCCCTCATCGAGCTGAAGGGGCGGATTAGTCACATGCTGCTTGAACCTGTCAAGACAGGTACGGGGCTTCGCCGTGAAACACAGACCAAGCCAATAAAAGATATCACCCGAAATGGTACGCCGAGAGGCGCAGCCCAAGGATGGATCCGTTGTAGGCGACGGTGCCTCGGTCCTGGCCCGCGGCGCCCGCGATGACCATCAGCGGCAGGAGGTGTTCCTCGCGCGGGTGCGCCAGTCGCGCGGCGGGGGCGTTGGCCCACTGTTTCAGGTGCTCATCCCGAGCGGCGGGTTCACGCGTCGCGGCGTCTCGCAGCCACGCATCGAAGGACTCCGCCACGGGACTGGCTTGCGGACCGAAGGCGCGCAGGTTGTGGAAGGTCATCCCGCTGCCCACGATGAAGACGCCTTCGTCTCGCAGCGGCGCGAGCGCGCGTCCCATGGCGAGGTGCTCGGCGGGGTCCAGGCCGCGCTTCAATGACAACTGCACGGTGGGCATCGCGGCGTCTGGGTAGGCGAGCTTGAGCGGCACGAACGTCCCGTGGTCGAAGCCTCGCTCCGCGTTCGCCGCGGTCTGGAATCCAGCCTTGCCGAGCAGCTCCTGCACGCGCGTCGCGAGCGCCGGGTCGCCGGGCGCGGGCCAGGTAATCTCATACGACTCGGGCGGGAAGCCGTAATAGTCATACAGCATGGGCGGGCGCGCGCCCGACATCACCGTGGGCACGGACTCCTCCCAGTGCGCGGAGATGATGAGCACCGCGCGCGGTGGCGTCTTCGGCAGCGTGCGAATGGAGCGCAGGTATCCGGCCAGCGCGGACAGCTCCGCCGGGTCTCCGAAGCCCAGGTCCACGAAGGGCCACGGGCCACCTCCGTGCGGAAGGAAGGCGACGGGCAGTCGCTCGCGGCGGTTCAGGGTAGGGCCGTCTCCGGAGGGGGCGTGTCCCTCGGTGGGAAGGGCCGCGAGCGTCGCGGCGCCAGCGAGGCCGGCGACCAGGGTGGTACGGCGGGTGAGGCGGTCATCGTGCTCGGTGCTCATGGGGTCCTCTTCCTGGGCGACGGGCGCCCCGGCTCGTGCGCCTCGGATGCCGGAGCGCGGGGCCCGTTGCGGCGGGCCTCGCGGGAGGACTCGTAGCAGGGCGCGGTCCTCGCGTCGCCGGCCTGGCGAGCGGGCAGGCGCCACGGCCGGTCAGGGGCAGGGATTCTCCCAGCCGTCAGCGCGGAGGGGCACGCCACCTTCCGCGGGCTCACCCCACGGCGAGGAGCGAGCGCAGTCCCACCAGGAACACAGCTCCCGTCGCGGTGATGAAGCCGAGTTGCAACAGCAACCGAGGCCACAATGACATCACCGGGACTCCCGCGATGCTCAGGTGCTCGCGCGCGGCCCGGGCATTCGCGGGGAACATGGCGACCAGCAGGAGCGACAACCCGAGCGCGGCCCACGCGGCCAGCGGTTGGAGTACCAAGCCCAGCGCTCCGGCCAGCTCGAGGATACCCGTGAGCGTCACCCACAGCTCGGGGCGGGGCAGGGCGTTCGGCACCATGCGGACCAGGTCCGGGCGACGCCGGCCCCAGTGCGCGGACGCGGTGAGGAGGAACATTCCGGCCAGGGCGAAGCGCAGCGGCGCGTACCACCCCGCGAGCGACGAGACACCGAGGAGCCCCAGGCCGGAGAGCAGGGCGAACAGCGAGACGAGGACGATGAGTGGAGCCATGCCCTCAAAGTACAAACCCGCCGAAGGGCGGGCTTGAACGAACTGGCTGGCTCGGGCGTGGGCTCAGGCCGGCTTGGTGATGCCGCTGCGCACGCGCTTCCAATCGAAGTTGGAGGCGGGGTCGTCCTTGCGGCCCTTGGGGACGGCGACGTCCTTGTGGCCCAGGATGTTCTCCATGGGCACCTTGTACTCCTGCTTCAGGAAGCCCACGAGCTGGGTGATGGACTTGTACTGCGCCTCGGTGAAGGCCGTCTTGCCGCTGCCGTCGTTGACGATCTCGATGCCGATGGAGCGCGCGTTCATGTCCGTGGGGACGCCGCGCAGCTCGGAGACGCCCGCGTGCCACGCGCGCTTCTCGTCTGCGACGAGCTGGTACACCTTCCCGTCACGGTCGATCATGTAGTTCGCCGAGACCTTGCTCTTCGGATTGCGCATCCAGGAGAGGTCGGCCTTGCCGTCGTTGGACGCCGTGTGGTGCAGGATGATGGCGTCAATGGCCGTGCCGTTGCGCTCGTCGTAGTTGGGCGAGGGCGCGCTGATGACCGGCGGCTTGGTGAACTTGGTGGGCGGCGTGGTGGTGGTGCCGGAGAGCGCCTTGGTCAGCGCCGCCTGCGTCTTGGTTCCGTACGAGCCATCCACCGACAGCTTCTTGTCCGTCTGGAACTTCTTCACGGCGGCTTCGGTCTTCACGCCGTACGTGCCCGGACCCGAGGCGGCCGCTTCCTTCGTCAGGTAGCCCAGCTTCACCAGGGCGTCCTGGAGCTGCTTCACCTTGGGGCCCGAGTCCCCCTTCTTCAGGGGGGCAGCGGGCGCCGTCACGGGGGGGCTCGCCGCCGCGGCGGTGCGGGTCAGCGCAGCCGTTGTGACGCGAGGAGTCGAAGCCGAGGAGCGAACGGTCATGGCGGGTCCCGAGGAAAACGAAGTGATTCCAGCCCGATTGTCGTTCGTAGGGCTCCCGAGTTGCGTGGGGATGATCCGATTTCTCCGGGATTGTCACGGAGGTGTGTCCCGATCACGACGGAAGCGCTCCTGGAGGCCGTGGACGAAGGCATAGAACGTGGGCAGCGCCAGGAGGGTGAAGAGGGTGGATGTCAGGAGGCCGCCCACCATCACCACCGCGAGGGGCCGCTCAATCTCGGTGCCGTGCAGGGGCAGGACGAGCAGGGGCAGCAGGCCGAGGATGGCCGTTCCGGCGGTGAGGAGCTTGGGGCGGACGCGGCTGAGGCTGGCCTCGCGGATGGCCTCGGGGAACGAGCGTCCTCGGGCCAGGAGGTCCTTGGTCTGCGCGACGAGCACCAGGCCGTTCTGCACGGCGATGCCGAACAGACCGATGAGGCCCACGAGGCTGGAGACGTTCCACGTCTCGCCGGCGATGAGCAGCGCGAGGATGCCGCCCACGAAGGCGTCCGGCAGCGTGGCGAGGATGACGAGCGCCTCGGCGAGCGAGTCGAGCGCGAGGTACAGCAGCACGAAGACGGCGAGCAGCGCGACGGCGATGGCCAGGGTGAGGGATTGCGCGGCGCGCTGCTGGCTCTCCACGCGTCCGCCCACGTCGAGGAAGTAGCCGGTGGGCAGGCTCAGCCCGGTGGCCAGCTTCTGGCGCACCTCGGCGGCGGTGCTCCCGAGGTCACGCCCGGCCACGCTGGCTTCGACCGCGATGCGGCGGCTCCCTGCCTCGCGCCGGATGCTACCCGCGCCGAAGGTCTCCTCGATCTGGGCGAGCTGGTTGAGCGGGATGCGCGTGCCGTCATGCCCATCCACGAGCAGGTTGCTCAAGGCGTTGAGGTCCCCCCGGCGGTGATCCGCCAGCCGCAGCACCAGGTCGTAGCGGCGCTGGCCCTTCCACACCTGGGAGAACTCCTCGCCCACCAGCCCCGTCTGCACGGCGCGGATGACGTCGCCGGGGGTGAGGCCCACGCGCGCCACGGCGGCGCGGTTCACGGTGACGCGAAGCTGCGGCAGGCCGCTGAGCTTCTCCACGCGCAGGTCCTCCACGCCCTCCACCGAGGCCATGAGCGCGCGCGCCTTCGCGGCCAGCGAGGAGAGCGTCTCCAGGTCCGGCCCGAAGATGCGCACCGAGAGGTCCGCGGGGCTGCCACCCAGTCCCTCGTCGATGCGCATGCCCAGCGGCGTGGTGAACAGCGTGGTGACGCCTGGCACGCGGCTCACCGCGTCGCGCAGCGCGTCCTCCAGCTCATCGAGGCTGCGCGTCCGGTCCTTCTTCAGGACGACGAGCACGTCCGAGAGCGTGTGCGGCATGGGGTCCTCGGTGCGCTCGGCGCGGCCGGTGCGGCGCACCACGTCCTCCACCTCGGGGAAGCCGCGCAGCACGTCCTCCACGTGGTGGTTGAGGCGATCCACCTCTTCCAGTGACGCCTCGGGAGGCAGCACCGTCTGGAGCAGGAAGGCGCCCTCGTCCAGGCGGGGCATGAAGTCGCTGCCCACCGCGAAGGCCAGCCCCAAGGCGGGCACGGTGATGGCGAGCGCCACCAGCCGCACGAGCCCCGCGCGACGCAGGCACGCCTCCAGGAGCGGCGCGTACACGGCCTTCACCTTGCGGATGAACCACACGTCCTCGGGCTTCTCGGGACGCGGCGCGCGCAGGAACAGTCCTGACGCCACCGGCACCAGCGTGAGCGCCAGGCCCAGCGAGGCCGCGAGGCAGGCCACCACCGCCGCCGCCAGCGGGCGGTACATGCGGCCCTCGATGCCCGCCATGGCGAACAGCGGGATGAAGACCGACACGACGATGAGGGTCGCGAAGGCGATGGGGCGTCCCACCTCCAGCGAGGCCGCGAGCGCCTCGTCGCGCACGGAGCGGCGTCCTGCGCCTTCGCGGAGGTCGTGGAGGATGTTCTCCGTCACGATGATGGCCGCGTCCACCAGCAGGCCCACGGCGATGGCCAGACCTCCCAGCGTCATGGTGTTCAGCCCGATGCCCGCCAGCTTCAGCAGCACGCCCGCGAGCGCCAGCGACAGCGGCAGGGTGAGCGTGACGATGAGCGCCGCGCGCCAGTCTCCCAGCAGCGCGAAGAGCACGAGCACCACCAGGAAGGCGCCCAACAGGATGGCTCGGCCCACGCCGCCCAGCGCCGAGTCCACCAGCTCGGATTGGTCATACACGACGCGCAGCTGCACTCCGGGCGGCAGGCCCTGCTGGAGTTCATCGAGCGCGGCGCGCACGCCTTGGGCCACGCGCTGCGTGTCCGCGCCGAACTGCTTGATGACCCGGCAGCTCACCACCTCGCCCTTCAGTCGGTGCGCGATGCCGCGGCGCACGGCCGGCGCCTCGCGGACGTCCGCCACGTCCCCGAGCAACACCGGGGTGCCATCGCGGAGCGCCACCACGGTGCTGTGCAGGTCTTCGACGCTCTGGGCGCGGCCCACCGCGCGCACGGTCCACTCCATGGGGCCCTGCACGATGAAGCCACCGGAGGCGTTGAGGTTGGCGCCCTCCAGCGCGTGGCGCACCTCGCCCAGCGAGACGCCGCGCGCGACCATCTGGTCGGGATCCATCCGCACCTGGAACTGACGCAGGTATCCACCCAGTCGCTCCACGCCCGCGACGCCGGGCACGGCGAGGAGGCGGTTCTTCACCTCGAACTCGGCCAGGTCCCGGAGCGTCATCAGGTCCGCGGCGCCGGGCTCGGCTTCGAGGGTGAACTCGAACACCTCGTTGAGTCGCCCGGTGAGGCTGGAGACGAGGGGCGCGTCCGTGCCGGCGGGCAGCTCGGCCTGGGCCTGGGCCACGCGCTCGGCCACGTACTGTCGGCTGCGGAAGTAGTCCGCGTCGGGCTCGAACTCCACGGTGACCTGCGACACACCGAGCTGTGACGTGGAGCGGATGCGGCGCACGTCCGGCAGGCCCGCGAGCGCCACCTCCATGGGGATGGCCACCGCGGTCTCCAGCTCCTCGGCGCCCATGGCCGCGTTCTGGACGATGACGTTGAAGATGGGCGCGGACAGGTCGGGGAACACGTCGCGGCGCAGCCCCTGGAGCGACACCGCGCCGAGCGCCGACAATGCGAGCGCCAGCACCACGGTGAGGCCAGGCCGCGAGAACGAGGCGCGCAGCACGCGCGCCACCCACGAGGACGGTGCGTGCTCAGTGCCCATGTTCGTCGCCTCCGCCGCTCGACTTCTCCACCTCGGCCTTGAGGAGGAAGGCGCCCTCCACCACCACGCGCTCGCCGGCCTTCAGCCCGGAGAGCACCTCCACCGAGTCCCCCAGCGTGCGGCCTCGCCCCACCTCGCGCCGCTCGAACATTCCCTTCTCCTCGGTGGGGAGGAACACCACCCAGCCGTCCTCGAGGCGCTGGAGCGCCGCCGCGGGCACCGTGGTGATGGTGCTGCCGGGACCGCCCAGGGGAATGGAGGCGGAGGCGGACATGCCGGGGCGCAGCAGGCCCTCGGGGTTCGCCAGCTCCAGTCTCACCGAGAGCGTGCGCGATGCGGCGTCCACGCGCTGCCCCACGTGACGCACGCGCGCGCTGAACTCCTTGCCGGGAAACGCGGCGAAGGTGACGCGCGCCTCGGTGCCGGGCTGGAGGCGCACCGCGTCCCGCTCGAAGGCGTGCACGATGAGCCACAGCGAGCCCAGGTCGCCGATGCGGAAGAGCGGGCGCGTGGGCTCGGCCATCTGTCCGAGCCGCGCGTCGCGCTCGATGACCGTGCCGTCGATGGGCGCGCGCAGGAGGACGCCGGGGGATGCGGCGTCGGCGGTGTCGTCTCCCTTCGCGCCCAGGGCCACCAGCGCGGCGCGGGCGGCGGACACTTCGGCGTCCGCGGCGGTGGCGTCGGCCTCGGCGGCCTGGGCGTCCTTCTCCGCGACGATGTGCTCGGTGGCCAGCGTGCGCTTGCGCTCGGCGGCCTGTCTCGCGACGGTGGCGCGGGCCTGCGCGGCGCGCAGGTTGGCGCGCTCGCGGCCCAGCTCGGGGCTGCGCACGTCCGCGAGCGGCTCACCTGCTCGAACGTGTTGGCCGGTGGTGACGAAGACCGCGTGCACCCGGGCGGGGACGGGCGGGGCCACCTCGGCGTACGCGTCTTCTCCGAAGGTCAACTCTCCCAGGACGGTGACGCTCTCTCCACCCGGGCGCACTTCCACTGGGGAGGTGGTGACGCGCAGGTCGCGCAGCATCTCGGGCGCGATGTGGACGTGGGATTCGTCGTGCTTGCCTTCGGGGTTCGCGGCGCTCGCGCCTTCGTCATGCGCGGGGGCGTCCTCGTGCGCGGGCGCGTCGCGCTTGCATGCGGTGAGGGGGAGCAGGGCGGCGAGCAGCAGTGCGTAGGACTTCATGGAAGGACTCCCATCTCGACGGCGAGCTGGACGCGGGCGAGGGCGGCGAGGAGCAGCGCGTCCAGCCACGCGGCCCGGGTGTCACGTGTGTCGCGACGGACGAGGAGGAACTCGGCGAGCCCCATCTCTCCGACCTCGTAGGCGCGGCGCGCGAGGGCGGCGTTCTCGTCCAACAGGGGAAGGGCTTCTTGCTCCAGCAGCACCACGGCTTCTTGTCGCTTGCGGTCCAAGGCCCGCGCGGACGCGAGGCTCACCTCGCGCGAACGCCGCGCCGCCTCCAGTGCGCTGCTCATGCGCTGCACGCGCGCCTCGGCCGTGACGCGGGTCTCCTGCCCGCGGGCGAAGAGCGGCAGCGGCACGCTCAGGGTCCCGAGCACGGCCGTCTCGTCGGCCTCTCTCTGATAGCGCACGCCCACGCCCAGGTCGGGCCAGGCCTCGCCACGTCCCAAGCGCAGCTCTGCTTCGGCGCGAGTGACCTCCGCCTCCAAGGCCGCCAGGTCCGGGCGCGCGCGCGCCTCGCTGGGCGCATTCACGGGACGAGAGGCCAGGGCGCGCAGCTCTCCCTTGGGCTCCAGGGGGACCTCGGGGCCCAGCCCCAGCACGAGGCGCAGCGCGCCCAGCGTCGCCTCGGCGTCGCCCTCCGCGTCCGCCACGTCCGCGCGAGCCCTCGCCAGGGCCACGCGCGCCACGTTCACGTCCACGCGGGGCACGTCGCCCGCGTCGAGTCGTCGCTGCGTGGAGGAGGCCGTCTCCCGAGCGGCCTCCTCCGCCTGCCGCGCGAGCCCCAGCCGCTCCTGGGCATGGAGCGCGCGCAGGAACGCCTCCGCGGCCTCTCCCACGACGCGCCGCTCGGTGTCTCGCTGTCGCTGCTGCTCCGCGGACAGCCCCGCGCGCGCCGCGTCCCGCCGAGCCCCTTGCTGGCCCGCGAGCTCGAGCGGCTGCGTGAGCCCCACCGCCACGTCGATTCCGCGCGCGCCATCCACCCGGGTTCGAGGGCCGACCTCGGCTTCGAGGACGGGGTTGGCGCGCAAGAAGGGCGCGGCGCCCGCGACGGGGCCTTGGGCCTCGGCCACGCGGCCTTGGGCCTCGACCACCGCGGGCGCGCGCTGACGGGCGCGGGCCAGGGCCTCTTCGAAAGTGAGCGCTGGGAGCTGGGCCGCGCCGAGACGTGGCCAGAGGAGCGCGGCGGCGAGCCCGAGGGCGGCCGACGCGAGTCGACGATGCGACGACATGGAATGAACCTCGCGAGACGATGGCGGTCGCCGGGCGCGGGCGCGCACGGAACCTGGTTCACGGGCACGCCGCGCGCGGGGCCCGTGGACACGAACTCGGCCTACGCGCGAGCCGTCCTGGGGACGTGTCGGATGTCGCCCACGTCCGCGGAGGTGGGCGGGAGGTCGTCGGTGGGCAGGAGACGCGGAGGCGACAGCCTCACGAGCCCCACGCCGAGGCTGACGGGGAGCGCGGCGGTCCGCACATGCGAGCAGCAGGCGCAGTCCAAGCAAGTGGGCGCGCACTGACCCGGGTCGTCATCGTCCGAGCAACGCTGATGGCACACGTCGCTCGACTCGGCGGCGAGCAAGGGGACCAGGCCCCCGCCGCTCGGCGCGCAGAACCACAAGACGAGGCAGAGCCAGAGTCGAAGCAAGCGCGGGCCTTCTAGCATGAAGGCGGGCAAGCATGGAGGGCGGCAAAGGCCCACGTGTCCACATGCGCCGGCGCGTCGCGTTGACTCGCGAACCCTTGGCGCGACGAACCCCACCGCGGCCCCTGCCCAACCCCGCGCGCCGTCACCAGTTCCCAGGTGCGTCACGGACCCAGCGATGGGGGACATGTATGTCGGAAGTGTTGGACGATGGATTGCCGGAGTCCTCTCCGGACACTCCGTCCTCTCGTCTGCCGGGCTTCCATCGCCGCGGCGTGGACGAGCGATGGCGGGAGCTGGCGCGGCGGGGACATGTCTCACTGGAAGAGCTGCGCGTCTTGCGCGGGTGGGAGGCTTCTTCCTTCGATGTCGTGAACCAGATGATCGAAAACGCGGTGGGGGTGTTCTCCCTACCGCTGGGGTTGGGGCTGAACCTCACCGTCAACGGGCGCGACCATGTGGTGCCCATGGCGGTGGAGGAGCCCTCGGTGGTCGCGGCGGTGTCGTTCGCGGCCAAGGTGGTGCGCCAGGCGGGTGGCTTCACCGCCGAGGCGGATGACTCCACCATGATTGCCCAGGTGCAGCTCACCCGGTACGGCTCGGCCGAGGTGGCGCGCTCGCGGGTGCTGGCGGCGCGCGAGCCCTTGCTCGCCCTGGCCAACAGCTTCCATCCCTCGTTGCAGCGACGGGGCGGCGGCGCGCGCGACGTGCAGGTGCGCATCCTGCCCGCTCCCGAGGGGCCGCAGGGCGAGCCGCTCTTCATCGTGCACCTGCTGGTGGACACCCAGGAGGCCATGGGCGCCAACCTCATCAACACCATGGCCGAGGGCGTGGCGCCGCTCATCGAGCAGCTCACCGGCGGGCGCGTCTTCGTGCGCATCCTGTCGAACCTCGCGGATCAACGGCTGGCGCGCGCCTCGTGCCGGATTCCCTTGGAGGCGCTGGCGGACTTCGACCTGCCCGGCGAGGCCATCGCCGAGGGCATCCTCCAAGCGAGCCGCTTCGCCGAGGCAGACCCCTACCGCGCGGCCACGCACAACAAGGGCGTGATGAACGGCATCGACGCGGTGGCCATCGCCACGGGGCAGGACTGGCGGGCCATCGAGGCGGGCGCGCATGCGTATGCCTGCCGGATGGGGCGCTACGGGCCGCTGTCTCGCTGGACGCTGGAGCAAGGCCACCTGGTGGGGCGCATCGAGCTGCCGCTGGCGCTGGGCCTGGTGGGCGGTCCCATCCGCATCCACCCCGGCGCGCAGCTCGGGCTCAAGTTGCTGCGTGTGTCGTCGGTGCGCGAGCTGGCCATGGTGTTCGCGTCGGTGGGGCTGGCGCAGAACTTCGCGGCGGTGCGCGCGCTGGGCTCGGTGGGAATCCAGAAGGGCCACATGGCGCTGCACGCGCGCTGCGTCGCCGTCACGGCGGGCGCTCGAGGTCCGGACGTGGAGAAGGTGGCGCGGCTGCTCGTGGAGCGCGGCAGCGTGAAGGTGGACACCGCGCGCGAGATCCTCGCCTCGTTCCCGGAACTCGCCGCGCCATGATGGAGCCGGCGGGAGACGCGCCGTCTGCATTCACCTGGCTGGCCGACGCCGTTCATCGGCACGGCCGCTGGGTGCTCGTGGGCAGCGGCGTGCTCCTCGCCCTGGCGGTCTGGGTGCTGGCTCTGGGGGGGCATCTCACCACCGGCACCATCGACGGCGTCGAGTCCGCGCGGGCCGAGGCGCTCGCTCGGGGCGCCGCCGCGGGCTCGAATGATCAGACGCTGGCGGTCATCTTCCACCGCGACGACTGGCGCGCGGACGCAGCGCCGTTCCAGGGCGCGGTGTCCCAGGTGCTCGCGCGCGTGGAGAAGCTGCCGGAGGTGGAGTCGGTGGTGTCTCCCGTGGGTGCGCCCGAGGCCTATCGCGCGCGCTTCGTGGCAGGCACCGGTCACGACGTGCTCGCGCTGGTGCGATTGAAGGGCGGTGAGCGCGAGGCCACCGCCGCGTTCCCCACGGTGAGCGCCGCGCTCCAGGACCCACGCCTGAGGACCACTATCACCGGCAAGGTGGCTTTCCTCGATGCGCTCAATGCGCTGCTGGCCCACGACCTCCTGCGCGCCGAACTCATCTCCTTCCCGCTGGCGCTGGTGGTGCTGCTCTGGGTCTTCCGCTCCGTCGTGGCCGCCGCGCTGCCGCTGGTGGTGGGCGGACTGGCGGTGCTCTGCGGCGTGGCGGGCGTGCTGCTCCTGTCGCGCGTCACGAACATGGCGCAGTACACGCTCAACGTCGTGTCGCTCATCGGCCTGGGCGTGGCCATCGACTACTCGCTGTTCATCGTCAGCCGCTTCCGCGCGGAGCTGGGCGCGGGGCGCTCGACGGAGCAGGCCCTGGCGCGCACGCTGGACACGGCGGGCCGAGCGGTCGCGTTCTCCGGACTGGCCGTCACGGTGGGGCTGGGCGGGCTCTTGTTCTTCCGAGGCTCGTACCTGAGCGCCATGGGGCTGGGCGGCGCGCTGGTGGTGGCCTTCGCGGTGTTGTTCGCGCTCACCGCGCTGCCCGCGCTGCTGTCGTGGCTGGGGCCTCGGGTGGACCTGGGCCGACTGCCCTTCGTGAACCGCGTGGGGCGGGGCGGAGGCTGGCACGCGCTGGCCACCTGGGTGATGCGTCATCCGTGGTGGGTGCTCCTGCCCACGCTCGTGCTGCTGCTGGCCATGGGGCTGCCGTTCCGGCGCTTGCAGCTGGCGGCCACGGACATCACCGCGCTGCCCGAGGACACGCCCGCGCGCCAGGGCGCGGCGACGCTGGCCCGGCTGTTTCCTCGCGAGGCCGCGACCCGCGTGCTGGTGGTGGTGGAGTTCCCGTCGGGGAACCCCTTCACGCCCGCGCGGGCCAGCGCGCTGTACGACGCGAGCCGACGCATCGCCGCGTTGCCAGGGGTGTTGGGCGTGGAGAGCGCGGTGGACCTCGCGCCGGGGATGGATCGCTCACGGCTGGAGCAGATGGCCGCCGCGCCGCCGGAGGCCCTGCCGCCAGCGCTGCGCGCCGCGCGCAACGCCTACTTGAGTGGCCACGCGGCGGTGATGCAGGTGCTGACGTCCGCTGCGCCCACCAGCCCCGAGGCGCGGGCGTTGGTGCGCACGCTGCGCGAGGAGCGCACGGTGGGCGACGGGCACTTGCTGGTGGGAGGCCAGACGGCCATGGACGTGGACGCGACGGCCTTCGTGCGTCACCACACGCCCGCGGCCGTGGCCTTCGTGATGGGGATGACGTGCGTGGTCCTCTTCATCCTCCTGCGCTCGGTGGTGCTGCCCTTGAAGGCGCTCTTGATGAACCTGCTGTCGTTGTGCGGCTCGTTCGGCGCGCTGGTGTGGATATTCCAGGAGGGACACCTCCAGCACCTGCTGCGCTTCGAGCCCGGACCCATCGAGCCCTCGTTGCCCATCCTGTTGTTCTGCGCGCTGTTCGGCTTGTCGATGGACTACGAGGTGTTGCTGCTCAGCCGCATCCGCGAGGAGTGGCTGCGCACGGGCGACAACACCCACGCGGTGGCCGAGGGCCTGGAGCGCACGGGTGGGCTCATCACCAGCGCGGCGGCCATCATGGTCGCGGTGTTCGCGGCCTTCTCGCTGGCGACGGTGGTGGTGGTGAAGGCGATGGGCGTGGGCATGGCCATCGCGGTGGCGCTGGATGCCACGCTGGTGCGGGTGCTCATCGTCCCGTCGATGATGCGGCTGATGGGCGACTTCAACTGGTGGGGGCCCGGCCATTCAGGGCGGCCGGGGGCGCGGGACTCGGGGACCAGGGGGTGAGGTGGTGAGAGCGCGCGACATCGTGTGGGGGCTGGCGGGAGCGGCGGCGCTGGGCGTGCTGCTGCACGGGCATCGGGGATTGATGGCGGGCCTGCGCAGGCGCCCGGCCCTCTCCGCGAAGCCGTTCGAGCCGCCGTCGGTGACCATCATCCGCCCCATCCGAGGCCTGGATGTGGAGGCGCCCGAGAACGTGCGGGCGCTGCTCGACCTGGACTATCCCGGTGAGTGGGAGGTGCTCTTCGTCTTCGACAGCGAGGCCGACCCGGCGTTCGCGCCGACGCGCGAGGCGCTGCGCTCCCATCCCACGCGCGCGCGGCGCGTGGAAGTCATCGTCGCGGGCGAGCCACCCGAAGGACTGACGGGCAAGCTCAACGCGATGCAGGTGGGCATGGCTCGCGCACGAGGCACGCTCGTGGCGTTCAGCGACTCGGACACCCGTCCGGCTCCCAACGTGCTCACCGCGCTGGTGGGCGCGCTGCTGGAGGACGAGCGCACGGGCGCCACGTTCGCGCCCGTGTACGCGGCATCCGAGGAGCCGCTGGCGGGAGACGTGGGCTACGGGCTGTTGGTGAACGCGTGGTACGGCGCGTCCGTGGCGTGTGCCTCGGGACCGGACGGCGCGCTGCCCTTCATCATGGGCCAGATGATGGTGTTCCGCCGCGAGGCGCTGGATGCCATTGGCGGCGTGGGCAGCGCCGCGGGCCAGTTCGTGGACGACATGTACCTGGGGCGCCGCCTGCATGAGGCGGGTTGGAAGAACCGCGTCGTGCATGCGCCGCTGCGCATCGTCACGGGGCGACTGGGGCTGCGCGCGTTCCTGCGCATCTTCCGTCGGTGGATCCTCTTCTCGCAGAGCGGCCTGCCCTGGTCCTTCGCCCGGCCCAACTGGGCGCGGGGGGTCTCGGTGTGGCTCGCATGGGGGAGCCTGGCCGTGGCGATGTCGCGGCGCGCCTGGAGCATGGCGGCGCTGGCGACGCTGCCCATCGGCTTCTCCGTGTGGAGCCAGGTGCGGTTGCAGCGCGCGTGTCATGGGCCGCCGGTGGCGCCTCGCCACCTGTGGGTGCCCGCGGTGCTGCCGCTCCTGGGCGCGGGCGTGGCGCTGTCCGCGCGGCTGTCGCGCGAGGTGGACTGGCGCGGACGCGGTTATCGGTTGGACGCGAACGCGCGGCTGGGCACCACGCGCCCCGCCTTGGCCAGCCAATAGACAGGACGTTGGACGCAGCGATGCCACCACGCTTCCATCTGCTCCACCGCGCTCTCCATGGCGGTCTTCAACGGCGGACCGGCCGAGCGCAACAGCGGCGCGGCCGAGCGCAGCGGCACGGTCCGCTGCCGGGGCGAGGCCAGGCTCGTGAGCGCATGGCCCACCACGCAGAGGTACTCGCGGGCCATGACATGCATGCGGGGCTCCTCGGCGGCGAGCAGCGACATGGAGGTTCGTGCGCCGCTGGGGCTGTGCTCCCAATAGCGCACGAGCCCGCGACGCAGGGCGCGCATGCCCTCATCCTGGCCGGCGAAGGCGTCATAGAGCGCGGACGCGAGCGCCACGCGGGTGCGCTGCGCGGGGCGTCGCGCGCGGGCGTACTCCTCCAGCGCGAGCGGGATGTCCGTCCGATGCCGCCGCAGGGCGTCCTGGAGCGCGCGGGCATCGCGGAAGCACGAGGCCATGCCGCTGGCGGTGAGGGGATGACAGCATGCGGCGGCGTCTCCGACGAGCACGGCGCTGCCCACCCTCACGGTGCCGGAGAGCCGAGCATCATTCGAGGCCAGCCGGGGCGCGGGGGGGGTCTCCAAGGCACGCAGGACCTCGGCGCGCAGCTCCAAGGGGAGGGCGCCGAGCAGCTCGGGCCGAGCCTGGAGGGTGCTCGCGTTGCTGCCCAGGGGCAGGTCCACCATCACGCGCGCCACGCCGGGCTGGATGGCGTAGGCCAGCGCGTGCATCGGGCCCCCTACGAAGATGTGCCCGTAGCCAGGGTGGGGCAGGCTGTCGCTGTCCACGGTGACGCCGAGCATGGTGGAGATGCGGTGCAGGCGCTCGGGGATGCCGAGCATGCGCCGCACGGGCGAGGCTCGGCCGTCCGCGGCCACCAGGAGCCGGGCGCGGACCGTGTGCTCGGTGCCGTCTTGGATGAAGCGCACGTGGACGCCCTTCGCGTCATTGCGCTCCACCGCCGTGACGCGCGCCTTGGGAATCAATGTGACGCCGGGGCGCGAGGCCACCGACTCCAGCAGCGGCACGGTGAGCGAGGCATGCTCGAGCGACACGCCCGTGACGCCGCGTCCGTAGGGCAGCAGGACGGTATGCCGCGGTGCGTGGAAGCGCACGGCGAAGCCTCGCACGGGCTGGGACGTCCAGCGATCCACCACCGCGTCGAAGTGCAACGCGCGCAGATCCGCCACGCCGGAGGGGTGCAGCAGCTCTCCCGCAAGTTGTTTGTGGCGGTCCACGCCCGCGTCCACCAACATGACGGACATCCCCAGCCCCGCCATTGCCGCAGCCGCCGCGCAGCCCGCGGGTCCGCCACCGGCAATCACCGCATCGACGTCCCGCATGAAGCCCCCACCTTTTTGTCCACACAACACTTAGTCACTGACGCGGAGCGCCGCACGGCGTGGAGGAAGCCATGACTGTTCCCGGAGAGTCGTTTTGCCGCACGCAACTGCCCCGGGTGTCCCGCACCTTCGCGCTCAACATCCCCTTGCTCCCCGAGCCGCTCGACCTGGCCGTGACGGTGGCCTACTTGCTGTGCCGCATCGCGGACACGCTGGAGGACGAGGCCCCTGGGGCGCTGCAGGGTGAGCTGCTCACGGCGTTGGCGGAGCTGGTGACCCTGCGGCCGGGCTGGGAAGGCCGTGCCCGCTCCTTCGTCCAGCGAGCGGGGCCCTCCTTGAGGGGCGAGACGCCGAGCGCGGAGGCGGAGCTGGTCGCCGGCACGCCCACGGTGCTGGAGGCCCTGGCCTCGCTTCCCACGTGGGTCCAACCGCATATCGCGCGGTGCGTGCGCACCATGACCGACGGCATGGTGCAGATGCAGCGCGAGCACGGCAGCGCGGGGCGCATCCGCGGGCTGCCAGACCTCGAGGCGACGTTCAGGTACTGCTACTACGTGGCGGGCGTGGTGGGGGAGATGTTGACGGAGCTCTTCATCGACTACTCGCCCCGCGTCGCGCCGCACGCGTCCACGCTCATCCCGCGCGCTCCCGCGTTCGGTCGCGCGCTGCAGCTCACCAACATCCTCAAGGACGTGCGCGAGGACCTGGACCGGGGCTACTGCTGGTTGCCGCGGGACCGGATGGCCGCGCACGGCCTGGAGCCCACCACGCTCACGCAGCCTGGCAACCGCGCGCGGGCGGTGGCGATGATGGAGGAGCTGGTGGCGGTGGCGCGGCGCGAGCTGGACGCCGCGATGGAGTACTCGCTGGCGCTGCCGGTGGAGGAGCCGGGCCTGCGGCTGTTCTGCCTCTATCCGCTCTTCTTCGCGGCGCTGACGCTCAACGCGCTGGATGGCAACCCCGCGGTGTTCGACCCGGCGCCGGTGAAGATCAGCCGGGACGCGGTGCGCGCGGTGATGCTGCTCACGCAGGAGCGCGTGGGCTCGGACGGCGCGCTGCGGGCGCTGTACGGGGACTGCTCGCGGACGTCGCATGGGGAGGGGGAGGAGGCAGTGCGGTGACGCGGCGGGCGCGCGACGTGCTCGCCCGGACCCAGGAGGCGGATGGCTCCTGGAAGGGCGACTACGGCGGCCCGCTGTTCCTGGGGCCGGTGTACGTGGCGGCGCTGTACCTGATGGGCCGCGCGCCGGAGCCGGACATCCGTGAGGGGATGCTCACGCATGGGCGGATCCACCAGAACGCGGATGGCGGCTGGGGCCTGGATGTGGAGTCGCCCAGCCTCGTCTTCACCACGGCGCTCAACTACGTGGCGGCGCGGCTGTTGGGTGTGCCCGCGGAGGACCCGGCGCTCGTGCGCGCGCGGGCGTGGCTGCATGCCCAAGGGGGGCCGCTGGGCAGCGGGTCGTGGGGAAAGTTCATCCTCGCGCTGCTGGGGCTCTACGACTACGAGGGCCTGGCGCCCGTCCCGCCCGAGCTGTGGCTCCTGCCGCGCGTGCTCCCGTTCCATCCCTCGCGGCTGTGGTGCCACTGCCGCATGGTGTACCTGCCCATGGGGTGGCTCTACGGGCATCGGGCGCGGGCGCCGGAGACGCCGCTGCTCGCCGAGCTGCGCCGCGAGCTGTACCCCGAGCCCTACGAGACCGTGGATTGGAAGGCGGCGCGAGAGCGGGTGGCGCCTTCGGACGCGTACACGCCTCGCACCTTCTGGCTGCGCGCGGTGAACCGCGCGCTGGGCGTCTATGAGCGCGTGCACTCGAAGCGGCTGCGCGCGCGGGCGTTGGAGGAGTCGCTCGCGCAGATGCGCGGCGAGGACGAGGCCACGCACTACATCTGCATCGGGCCCATCAACAAGGTGCTCCACGCGGCGGTGTGGCACCTGGCGCGGCCCGGGGGACCGGAGGTCCAAGCCCACCTGGAGCGCCTGCCGGACTACCTCCAGCGCTCCGAGGATGGCGTGAAGGTCAACGGCTACAACTCCTCGCAGCTCTGGGACACCGCCTTCGCAGTGCAGGGGCTGGTGGCGTCAGGGCAAGCAGCGTCCGCGCGCGAGACGCTGGCGCGCGCGGCGGACTTCCTGGAGTCGCAGCAAGTCCTCGAGGACTCGCCTCAGGCGGCGCGCTTCCACCGCCACCCCAGTCGAGGCGGCTGGCCCTTCAGCACGCGCGCGCACGGCTGGCCCATCAGCGACTGCACGGCGGAGGGCGTGAAGGCGTGCCTCCTGCTGGAGCCGCTGGGGCTCAACCGCGTGTCGCGCGAGCGGCTGGGGCACGCGGTGGAGTTCATCCTCTCGCTGCAGAACCGGGACGGCGGCTGGGCCACGTATGAGCCACAGCGCGGGCCGCGTTGGTTGGAGCGCCTCAATCCCTCGGACGTGTTCGCCGGCATCATGGTGGACACCAGCTATGTCGAGTGCACCTCGGCCTGTGTGCAGGCGTTGGTGGCGTGGCGACGGGTGACGCCCGGCGCTCCGGTGGAGCGGGCCATCGCGCGAGGCGTGGACTTCTTGCGCCGGAGCCAGCGTGCGGATGGGAGCTGGGAGGGCTCGTGGGGCGTGTGCTTCAGCTACGGCACGTGGTTCGGAGTCACGGGGCTGGTGGCCGCGGGAGTTCCCCAGGAGGATCCCGCGCTGCGGCGCGCCTCGGCCTTCTTGCGTGCGCGTCAGCGGACCGACGGCGCATGGAGCGAGACCATCCAAAGCTGCCGTGAGCGGCGCTGGGTGGAGGGGGCCGCGGGCCACGCGGTGACGACGTCGTGGGCGCTGCTGTCGCTCGTGGCCACCGGGGACGGCGCCTCCGAGTCCGTGCGGCGCGGCGTGGCGTGGCTGCGAGGCTGGCAGGGCGCCGACGGTCGCTGGCCGCGCGAGCCGCTCGCGGGCGTGTTCAACCGCACGTGTGCCATCCACTACGACGCGTATCTGCGCATCTTCCCGTTGTGGGCGCTGGCGCTCGCGGACCCTCAGGGGGGCGCGGCTTCCTGAGTCGCGGACGCGGCGCTGTCCACCGCGCGCGCCGCATCGGGCCGACGCGGCAGGCAGACCGTGAAGCGCGACCCCTCGCCGGGGCGACTCGAGACGTGGATGGTGCCGCCGTGGGCCTGCACGATGCTCTGGGTGATGAAGAGCCCCAGTCCCAGGCCGCCATAGTGCCGAGGCGAGACGGCGCGCTCGAAGCGGCTGAAGATGCGGGTCGCGTCCGCCTCCGAGATGCCGATGCCCTGGTCCTCGACGGTGAGCAAGGCGAGGTCACCGGGGGCCGAATGCACGGTCACCTGCACGGGCTTGCCGCGCGCGTACTTGAAGGCGTTCGACAGGAGGTTGGCCAGGACCTGCTCCAATCTCAGCCGGTCATACAGGCCCGTCACGGGCGCGTCGGCGTGGAGCCGCAGCTCGCAGCCGGCGCGGTGGGCCTCCACCTGGAACTGCTCCACCACCTCGGCCGCGAGTTCGGAGAGGTCCAGCAGCTCCAGGTCGAAGTGGAGCTTGCCCGCGGTGATGCGGGACACGTCGAGCAGCCCGTCAATCAGCTTGTCGAGCCGGTGCATCTGCTTCACCGCCACGTCCACCCGGCGCGTCAGCTCCAGGTCCTGCCGCGCGCGGCCCATGCGCTGAATCGTCTGGAGCTGGAGGTGCAGCGTGGTGACGGGCGTGCGCAGCTCGTGCGAGGCGATGGAGAGGAACTCATCGCGCGAGTCGATGGCGACGCGGGCGCGTTGATACAGCCGCGCGTTGTCGATGGCCATCGACGTGCGGTGGGCGAGCTGCTCCGCGAGCTGGAGGTCCGCGGGCCCATAGGTACGCCCCGCGCCCGAGGCGAAGGTGATGGCGCCGAGAATGCGGCCCCGTGCGCGCAGCGGCACGGCGATGGCGGTGCGGGTGCCCAGCTCACGGAGGAGGTCAGCGTGGTGGGCATCCGCCGCGACGGCCGTCAGCCGCTCATCGGTGATGGCGGGGAAGAGTTCCGAGACGCCCGTGCGGAGCACGCGGGCCGCGGGAGGATGGGAGTCTCGCCGCGCGGGATAGCGGTCCTGGAGCTCCTGGAGCAGCGCCTGCTTCGATGGGTCCGCGTGCGCGAGCGCGATGCGCCTCGGCGTGCCGGACTCCTCCAACACATCCACCACGCACCAGTCCGCCATCTGCGGGATGCCCAGGTGCGCGACGCGCGACAGCGTCGTCTCATAGTCGAGCGACTCCGCCAGCGTCTTGCTCGCCTCATCGAGGAGTCGCTGCGACTGCTCGGCGCGGCGCAGCTCCTCGTACAGCCTTCCGTTGTCCACGGCGTAGGCGGAGCGCCGCGCCAGCTCCTCGGCCAGCAGCAGCTCCGCGCGCGAGTACGGATACGCGGGCGCGTTCCGCAGCAAGGTGAGCGTCCCCAGCACGCGACCGCGGGCGAGCAAGGGCGCCATCATCACCGAGAACGGAGCGAGGGACTCCCGCTGGGCCGCGGGCACGGCGGCGCGCGGCCCGAGTCGGCGCAGGAGCCGGCCCAGGTGTCGGATGCGTCGGGCCTTGCCGGTCCGCAGCACCTGGAGCAGCGCGAGCGGTGGAGCGAGTTCCGGAGTGGGGCCGCTCAGGGAACGGCACAAGTCGAAGTCCACCGCGCCGCGCGCCTGCTCGCACGCGGCGAGCCGCAATCCGCCCTCGTGTTCCAGGTGGAGGATGCAGGCATCCGCGAGGAGTGGCACCACGCGATGCGCGACCGCCGCGAGCGCCGCGGAGACATCGAGCGAGGACACGAGCGCGGAACTCACCTCGGACAGCAGACGCTGGCGTTGCTCGGAGGCGCTCGCCTCCACGAGCAGGCCGCGCTGATGCTCGGCCCACTTCTGCTCGGTCAGGTCGCGGCTCACTTCGGCGAAGCCGCGCAGGCGGCCGTCAGGGGAGCGCAGTGAGGTGAGCACGACGTTCGCCCAGAAGCGCGAGCCGTCCTTGCGAACGCGCCAGCCCTCGATCTCCACGCGGCCCGCCTCGGATGCGCCCAGGAGCTGCAGCTGCGGCCAGCCGCGCTCCACGCTCTCCTTCGTCTGGAAGTCGGTGAAGTGCTTGGTCAGCGCCTCCGAGGCTCCGTAGCCGGTGATGCGCTCGGCGCCCGCGTTCCAGCTCACCACCCGCCCATCCGGATCCAACATCACGAGCGCGTAGTCCTTCACGCCATCGACGAGCAGGCGGAAGCGCTCCTCGCTCTGTCGCAGGGAGTCCTCGGCTCGGTGCCGCTCGGTGGACTCCAGCGCCATGGACACCACGTGGCCGATGGAGCGGGCCAGGGCCTGCTCCTCCAAGGTCCAGAGGCGGTGCGTTCCTCGGTGCTCGTGACAGACGACGCCGCCCAGGCGGCCCTGGACCCAGACCGGGACGTCCATCATCGACGAGATGCCGAGCGGCTGGAGGTAGCTGTCGGTGAACTCCCGCGTGCGCGGATCCGCCTGGGCGTCCGAGGTCGCGATGAACGGGGTCCGCGCGAGCGCCTCGAAGTAGTGGGGGTATTCGCTCGCCAGCAAGCGGATGCCGGGCTCGGATGCGCCCTGTCCGCGCGCGTACAGGAGGCGGCAGAGGAGCGCGCGGGAGTCCTGCTCGAAGGTCCAGTAGCTCACCCGGTCGACGCTCAGCAGCTCCGCGTCGCTCTGGAGAATCTGGCGGAGGCTGGCCTCGAAGTCCGAGGTCCGCGCGGCGGCCAGCTCGAGCAGGACGGACTGCTCCAAGAGGACGGCCTGGCGGTGGAGCATTCGCTCCCGCTCGTCCGGGAGGGCCTGGCTTTCCTCGTCCATTCCGCCTCCGCGCGGGCCCTCACCGGAGACTGCCGAGGGCTCCTTCCCACAATGTAGGGGCTGTGCGCGGCGGCGTGCCCCGGGGCAGGCGGGGCCTCGGGCAGGGGAAACGGCGCGGGGCCCGCTCGCTCGCGCGTCTGGGCGCGAAGTCCGAGCGAGCCCCGTGGCTCACGACTTCGTCAATGTCTCAGTGGTGGCCGTGGTGATTGCGCTCCCACCGCTCCCGCTCCAGCTGGGCCAGGCGCTCTCGCTCCCGACGGTCCCGCTCGGCCCTCTCGCGGCGCTCCTGCTCGCGGCGCTCGTATTCGCGACGCTCGCGCTCCCGGCGCTCGTACTCGCGGCGGGCGAGGCGCTCGCGCTCCTGCTCGGCCCGCTCTCGCTCCATCCGCTCGCGGCGCTCGCGGTCGGCCCGCTCTCGCTCCATCCGCTCGCGGCGGTCGCGATCGGCGCGCTCCCGGGCGAGGCGCTCGCGCTCGGCCCGCTCGTGGTCCCCCCGGGCGATGCGCTCGCGCTCCAGGCGGGCGTTCGTGTCGCGGGTGCCGATGGCGGAGGCATCATGAACGCCCGGCTGCGCGAAGACCGGAGTGCTGGCTGCGAGGGCGAAGACCACCGAGACCCGCTTCATCCATCCGTTCATGACTGCCTCCTGCTGAACCGCGTCGTGTTGCGTCTTGGGCATTCTGACGCGGCAGGGCGGAGGAGATTCAACTCCCTCGGGTGGGGGGGCCGATTCCGGGTTTCCGGGGGACTGGCCCGGGTGCCTGCCTGGGCCGCCTGCGACGGCGCGGGCGCCGCTCGACGGGACGCCCGACGGTTGTCCCCGAGGCGGCCGGCTCTCCACCTTGATGGGAAGAAAACACTTCAGGAGCCGCACTCATGAAGCCTTCCCTGCTCCCCGCGCTCGCAGTCCTCGCCTTGTCCGCCTGTGCTCACCAAACCCCCTCGGAGCGGGCAAGAGGCCATGCGAACGCCGAGGCGGAAGCCAAGGCCGGCCAGGGCACTCCTCCCCCGGACACCGCGTCCGCGCAGGGCGTGGCGAACGGAGAGGGCTCCAGCGAGGAGACGTCCTGGGACCCCGTGGAGGAGCCGCGCACGCAGTCCATGCTGCGCGCCCACGGCCTCAACTTCTACGAGGGCTACGGCGAGTACTACGACACGGGCGGAGCCACGCAGCGTGAGGGCAACGCGCGCCTGAGTTCGCGCGGCGCGGTGATTCAAGAGGGCTGCATGGAGGTCGGTACCGGCGGCGCCGGAGCCGTGCAGGGCGCCGCGAGCGGGCTGCCCTCGCCTCGCAACTATGGCGCCCGCTTCGACCCGTCGCCCCAGGTGTGGAAGGCGAACAAGGGCATCGGGACCAGCCCCGCGGTGCCGAGCACCGGCACGCCGCCCGAGGAGGGCAGCGGTGGTGCTTCCGGCCGCTAGTGTTCGTCAGGGTTCGCGACTCGCCTGGGCCGAGATGAGCGCCCGGGCGTGAGCGGCCAGCGAGGCGCTCTCTGGCAGCGCGCGGTCCATCAGTCGCGAGATGCCCACGGCCAGTGCCACGGCGTTGGTGAAGAAGGCCGCGCGCACCTCCGCGAGCCGCGCGAGTGGAACGGCATCCTCTCGCACGGGCAGCCCCGCCACGTGGCCCGCGTCGAGCAGCACGGCTCGGGCGACGCCGGGCAGGCACGGCGCGTCGAGCGGGGGCGTGATGAGCGCGCCATCCAGGTGGAAGAAGAGGTTCGCGGTGGGCAGCTCGCAGACCTGGGCTGCCTCATTGCACAGCAGCGGCAGTCGGGGCAGGTGCGCGTACTGCCGGAAGTACGCGAGGCCCTTGTGGTTCACGGACACATCCCCGCGCCGGTACGCGCCGGGCTCGACCGCATCCACCGCGCGCCCCTCACGCTGGAGTGCCGCGAAGTCCGCCGCGTGCGGGCGGAAGGTGAGCAGCGCGTGGCCATCGCTCACCGCCAGCTTGCCCACGCCATCGAATCGCGCGCTGAGCGCGGTGTCCGCGTCCAGGCAGCGCCGCACGACTTCGCGCACGGTGCTGGGTTCGAGTTGCTCGGCAGGTGGCGCGTGCACCGCGCGGGGATGGGCCGCGAGGCTCGTCTTCACGCGGTCCAGGTGGCGCGTGAGGAACAGCGGCGCACCGGCCTCGATGCGGAAGGTGGTGAAGAAGCCCGCGCCGAAGAAGTAGCCCTGAGAGAAGTCCTGGAGGCGCAGGTCCTCCCAGCGGTGGAGTTGGCCGTTGACGGCGACGGTGGAGACCATGGCGCGTGTCACTTCGGGCGGCGTCCGCGCCCCGGCTCCAGGAAGTTGGCCAGGAGCCGAGGGCCCTCGGGCGTGAGGAAGGACTCGGGATGGAACTGCACGCCCTCCACGCGAGGCAGCTCGCGGTGTCGCAATCCCATGATGAGGTCTCCCTGCCAGGCGGTGACCTCCAGGCAGTCGGGCAGCGAGGCTCGCTCCACCACCAGCGAGTGGTAGCGCGCGGCGCGGAAGGGGACGGGGAGTCCTTCGAAGACGCCCTGGCTCGCGTGCTCGACCGCGGCCGTCTTCCCGTGCACGGGCACGGGGGCGCGCACCACCTTCGCGCCGAACACCTGCCCCAGGCACTGGTGGCCCAGGCAGACGCCGAGCAACGGGATGCGTCCGGCGAAGGCTCGGATGAGCGCGAGCGACACCCCGGCCTCATTCGGTGTGCACGGCCCGGGCGAGAGGACGAGGTGACTGGGCCGCAGTGCCTCCACGTCCGCGACCGTGAGCGCGTCGTTGCGCTTCACCAGAACCTCCGCGCCCAGCGCGCCGAAGGCCTGCACGAGGTTGAAGGTGAACGAGTCGAAGTTGTCGACGAGGAGAATCACCGCGCCCCTCCACACGCCGCCAACGCGAGGAGCTGCGAGCGGGCCTTGTTGAGCGTCTCCTTGTATTCCTGGCGGGGCTCGGAGTCGTGGACGATGCCGCCGCCCACCTGCGTGTACGCGCGGCCATCCTTCACCAGCAGGGTGCGGATGACGATGTTCAGGTCCATGCCCCCCGCGAAGCTGAAGTAGCCCAGCGAGCCCGTGTAGAGGCCGCGAGGCGTGGGCTCCAGCTCGGTGATGATCTGCATGGTGCGAATCTTCGGGACGCCCGTGATGGTGCCGCCAGGGAACAGCGCGCCCACCACGTCGAGTGGCTCCACGCCCGGCGCGAGCTGTCCCTTCACCTCGGATTCGATGTGCAGGACGTGGGCGTACTCGATGATCTCCATCAGCCGCGTCACCGCCACCGTGCCGTGCGCGCACACGCGGCCCAGGTCATTGCGCTCCAGGTCCACGAGCATGGCGTGCTCGGCCTGTTCCTTCTCGCTCGTGCGCAGCTCGTGGACGAAGCGCGCCTCTTCCTCGGGGGTGCCTCGGCGACGTGTGCCGGCGATGGGGCGCGTGGTGGCCCAGCCGTCCTCCACTCGCACCAGGCGCTCGGGGGACGCGCTCACCACGTGGTAGCCGTCGAACTCGAAGTAGCTGGCGAAGTGCACGGGACTGGTGGCGGAGAGGCAGTCGTAGAGCGCGAGCGGCTCGCCCGGGAAGTCCACCTCCAGCCGCTGCGAGAGGTTCACCTGATACGTGTCCCCCGCGAGGATGTACTCGCGCACGCGCTCCACCGCGCGCAGGTAGTCCGCTTGCGTGAAGTTGGAGCGCCACGCCACCGGCGGTGTGTTCGCGAGCGGCGGTGGTGGCGCGGAGGTGGGCTCGGCCTGTCGTGCGAGGTGCTCCAGCTCATCCAGCCGTCGCATGCAGTCGTCGTGGTCGTTGCCCGTGGCCACGGCGAGCACGGCGCCCTCGACATGGTCCACCACGAGGAACGTGTCCACGAAGTGCAGGGCGATGTCGGGGAGCCCCAGGTCGTCGCCCGGGTGTCGGGGCAGGCGCTCGAAGTAGTGGTTCGCCTCGTAGGAGAAGACGCCCACCGCGCCGCCGCAGAAGAGGGGCATGCCCGGCAGGCGCGGGGCGCTCCAGCGCCGCAGCAGCGCGCCCAGGACGTCCAACGGCGAGCCGGGTTGCTCGACGCCGTCGATGTGGCACCGCGCGCCCTTCGCGGTGAAGCGGAGGAAGGGCCGCGCGCCGAGGAACGAATAGCGCCCCTCCTCGCTGACGCGGGTGCTCTCCAGGAGGAAGCGCCCCTCGGTGGGCAGGGCTCGCAAGAGGTCCACGGGGCGCGCGACGACCGAGTCCAACCGGCGCACGAGGGGGACCTGCGAGTAGCCCTGACGCACGAGCGCTTCGAAGCGCTCGCGGTCCAGCGTGGGCACGGGGTGAGGCAGGGCATCCATGCGGGGGCGTGTCCTAGCAGGAACCCACGCCCGCCGCGCTACTTGCCCTGTCGCTCCTGGGTCCGGCGAGCAAGCCGGAGGATTTCATCCTCGGGGAGTTGCTCGGTGCGCATGACGCTGCGGTCCGCCTTGAGGCGTCGCACCTGTCCGTCGCGCAGCAGGTGGAACTGTCCCTGCTTCTGAGGCGGGAGCGTCTGGGCCGCGTCCACCTTGGCCTCGGAGAACATGGGCCGAAGCTTCCCGATGGCGCGCTCCTCGCGCACGCAGCCCACGAACCAGGTGCGCACGTTCTCGCGGCACTTGTAGTCGAAGTCGCCGGGGCTCTGCGTCGCCAGGAGCACGCCCACGCCCGCCGAGCGAGCACGCCGCAGCAGGTTCTCCATGGGCGGCTTCGTGGCGGGGACGCCCACGGCCGGCAGATACAGGTCCGCCTCGTCGAAGAGGAGCGTGGCCTGCAGTCGCGGCGAGGGGTGCTGGCTCGCCCAGCGGTTCGCTTCCTGGAGCAGTTGGGAGACCCAGAAGAGGACGTTGGGGGTGTCGCCCAGGTACTTGGTGCTGACGATGCTCAGTCGCGTGCGCCCCGTGCTGGCACCTGGGCCTCTGCCCAGCAGCTCCTCCAGGTCCAGCTTCTCGCCGGTGCTCGACAGGAGCGCGCGCTTGTTCATGCGCAGCGTGGCGAGGTCCTGGCTGAGCTTGGGGAACAGCTTGAGGTCCAGGCCCTTGGCCTCCTCGACGAGCGTCGAGTCCATGGACTCGACGAGGCCCTGGATCATCTCCAGCGTCAGCTCGCGCTGCGGCGCGCGCTGGGTCAGCAGGCGGATGGCCTGCGACAGGAGCGCGCGGGAGGCTCGGTCTTTGGGGCTGTTCTTGTACTCGAGCATGCTCGCGAGCGCGTCCGCGGCTTGTTGCAGGCCCTGCTCCTGTTCCTCGGGGGGGAGCTGCTCCAGGCCGCGCGGCACCAGGGGCATGGCCAGCGGACGTCCATCCGAGCGGCCCGGGGTGTAGAGCGCCACGTCCACGCGCTCACGCAGCAGTCTGCGCCGCTCCTCGAGGAAGGGGACGTCCAGCTTCTCCCGCCACGCCTCGTCCTTCGCGTAGGAGGCGAGGTCGCCCTTGCGGTCCAACAGCAGCGCGGGGATGCCTTGCAGCAGGAGCTGCTCCACCACGCTGAGCGCCAGCGTCGTCTTGCCGCTGCCCGTGCCGCCCAGGAAGGCGCAGTGCCGCGTCAGGTCCTCGACCTCCATCGTGAGGGGCTCGGACAGGAGTCCCTCCGTGGCGCCCAACTGCAGCGGGCCCGTGACGAGGTCCGGCAGCGGGAGCTTCCCGTAGGGTGGACTGACGACCGGCGTGGAGTCGGGGTGCTGCTTGCGCGGCCCGGAGGGAGGGGACGTCAGAATGTCCCCCATGACGCCGAGATCCTCCGGGAACGAGATGTCGTCCGCATCCTTCGGAGACCGGGGCGTGGGGTCCGGGCGCTTCGTGTTCGGGGTGAGGCCGGGTGGCTTGCCGAACGCGCCGCGCGGGCCGTCGAAGATCTGCACGTCCGCGCGCTTCGTGGTCGGGACCTGCGCCTTGCCGGCGCGTGCCGAAGCGTGGGCGCCGGCCTGCACCGCGAGCCTCTCCAGTCCGAGCATGTCGCTGATGGACTTCAACCCGGTGATGGGCCGCGACTGGCGGCTCCACTCCAGGTAGGCCGGTTCGGGATGCGCTTGCCGGAAGGCTTGCAGGGCCACCAGCTCGCGCATGTCGCTGTCGGCGATGACCGCGCGCCGTCCGCCCCGGCTCAGCAGGAGCGAGGTCTGCTCCGCCACTTGGTTGCCCAGCGTCGAGGGGAAGTCCGTGGTGCGCACCAGGATGGGGACCTTGCCCACGGCGGCGCGCAGGGCTTCGGCCATCTGCTTCGACAGGTGCCCGCCTCGTGAAGACTTGTTGCACAGCGCGACGAACAGCTCGCGGCCCACGGGCTTCTCGGAGACGTCGATCGACTCGCCATCCCGCGCGCGCACGGCGAAGCGCGGCGTGCCGCCCAGCTCATGACCGCCCATCTCGATGGCCCACGCGAGCAGCGCGGCGATGTCCGCGTTCTGATCCGGGACCTGCGCCCTGAAGTTGGCCTTGAAGTCCAACCACAGCTGCTCCAGCGGAGAGGGCGCGGTGGGGGGCGTGAGATGGGGGCTCGCGTCCACGCGAGCGGGGCGGGGCAGCGGGAAGGTCTCGGGCAGCCGGTCGTCCTGGATGGCGCGGTCCCGATAGCGGCGGCACTCGTTCAGCACGTCGCGGGCGCGCAGGCCGGCGAGCTTGTCGAAGCCCTGGGCGGGGAACGGGTACGTCGGATCCGTTGGCGCTGGCTGCACTTGCCGCTGCGCATACAGGGCGCTCAGCCGCCGCGCCGCGATGTCCCGCGCGGTGTCCGCGCTGACCAGAGGATCCAGCTCCACGGGCTCAGGGTCGTTCTCGATGCGGTCGATCATCGCCCGGTTGAGCTGGGCGCGCATCTTGGTCCAGAAGTCGGTGAGGCAGCAGACGACCACGACCGCGGTGGGCACGCGCCCGGCCAGCGCGGCCAGCGAGTTCATCGCTCGGCGGCACGAGGGCTCCATCCGAGGGCTCTGCTCGAAGTCGCTGATGTCCTCCATCTGGTCCACGCAGATGATGAGCGCCTGGCCCAGCACGCCCATCAACAGCCCCAGGTGCTCCATCATGCGGCCTGGGTCGTCGTCCGCCGTGCGGGGCACCAGCTCGCCCAGCACCTTGCGGTCCGCTGGGGACAGGTCCTCGCAGCGCAACCACTGCAGCACGCGGTGATGGAAGCGCGCGTCGCGGCGCTGCAAGTAGAGCAGGGCGCGCAGGAGGCTGACGTCCACCGCGCTGAAGTTCGGGTCGGCGTGCAGCTCATCCGCGACGGAGTGGACCACCCCGTGCAGCTCCTCCTCGTCGAGGATCTGCTCGGCGGGGATGAGGGGCGCGAAGGCGCTGGAGCAGCGCCTCATCACCGCGTCGGACAGTCGGGTGAGCCCCGAGTCCTCGCCCTGATTGCTGTCGTAGCTGTGGTCCAGGGACGCGATGAGGTTGGACAGCACGTGCCGGTCGTAGTTGGCCGCGTCCACCGTCATGGGCACGTAGCCGACATAGCCCTGCTGCTTGCCGTGCACGCTGTTGCGGAACGCCCGCACCAGGTGCGTCTTGCCGCTGCCGGACTCGCCCAGGACCAGCAGGATCTTGCCGGAGTCCGGTGGCGGGGCGCGGCGCGTGGCGCGCTGGACGAGTCGCTCGAAGGCGCGGCGGGCCTGCGCGTTCATCGACTCGACGTCGAACGGGTCGGGCTGCCAGAGGGCCTGGCCCTGCTGGACGCCGCTGAAGACCTCGCAGCCGTCGGAGAGGAAGGCAATCAGTCGAGCATCAGTGGCCATGGGGATTCGAGGACCTCGGGCTAGATGACGACGAAGTGGAAGCTGGCGCCGAGCGCGCTCACCTCGGACTCGGCCACGTCCGTGGGGTCCATCGCGGACACGAGGTCCGCGCGGCTCAGGGAGAGCTGTCGCGCGCGGTTGGCCTCCAGCAGGGCCTCATCGAAGGCCTCGCGGTTGGGCCACTCGGGCTGGAGGGCGCGCCAGACGTGGGAGATGAACACCTTGTTGTCTCCGTAGCGTCCGGTGGGCAGTGCTCGCGCGACCGTCAGCAGGTGCTCCGCGAACGAGGTCCCCATCGAAGCGGGCGCGACGGGGCCGGGCTCGGGGACCGCGGGCTCGGCCTCCTCGTCAGGCGGCGCATCGGGGCGGGGCGCGGACTCGGTTGCGTCGGCCATCAGCCAGCCGCGCAGGAGCGCGAGGCGGAGCGCTTCGGCATCTGCTCGTGCCGCGCCGGCTGCTCGTGCCGCGAGCTGCTCCAGCGCGCGGCGGGGTTGGGCGACCTCCAGCTCCAGGAGCGAACTCAGGAGGTGGGCCTGCACCGCGGCCAGGGTGAAGGGCTTGTCGGTCTCCACGCCCAGGCTGCGCCACAGCAGTCGGTCACGCACCTGCGCGAGCGTGGGCGCGTCCGGCCCCTCCACGGCGTGCTCGCGCTTGAGGAGCGCGGCGCGCATCCCATCCGCGTTCGCCAGCCGCGTCAGCACGGCCTTGGACGCGGGCAGCGCCAGGCTCCGCGCCATCAGGTGCTGCTGCTTGAGCCGCTTCCACGTGAGGCCCCGGGGCGAGTCCACGCCGAGGAACTGGAGGGCCTTCTTGCGACCCTCCGGCGTCAAGGTGAGGCCCTGTCGCGAGCGCGGCTGCACGAGCGCGTCGGCGAGCAGCGTGTCCACGAGGGGCTCGAAGCGCCTCGCCCACTCCGCGCGACTCCAGCGGTGCTCGACGAAGGGGCGCAGCGCGTCCGCCAGCTCCTTGCGCGTGCCGGGCCGGCTGCTGCGGGTGGCGAGCCAGGCGAGGGCGAGTCCCTCCAGGCGGGTGTCAGCGGCGTCCATGAGCGACCTCCTGCCCGACGGCGTCACGCTGGCGGGCGGCGATGAGGGATTCCAAGGTGTCGAGGATGTCCTCGGCGCGAGACACCACGTCCTCGGCGAGCACGCGGACCACCCAATAGCCCGCGCGTTGCAGCGCGAGGTCCTTGCGGCGATCCCGACGGAAGCGCTCCGCGTCGAGGAAGTGGAAGTAGCCGTCGATCTCCACCGCCAGCCGCCACTCGCGGCACAGCAGGTCCACCTCCCATGCGCGGTCCTCGTCCGCGAGCTGGAGGCGCTGGTTGAGCTGGAACAGCCCCGAGGTGGCGGGACGCGCACGGAGGCACTCGGCGAGGAAGCGCTCCGCCTTGCTGCGCGCGAACTCCTCGGGCGTCCCGGGGGCTCCGGTGAGGACGGCCCGCGCTGCCTCCGCGTGGAGCACTCGCTTCGCGTCGGGCGCCTGCTCGCGCGCGAGCTGACTCTGGAGCGCCATGGCGGCATCCGCCGCGGCGGTGACCGGTGCGGCCACGGGCTCTCCCAGGTCCAGCCGTCCTTCGCGCACGAGGGCGAGCACGCGGGACTCCGGCCCTCGCAGGAAGGCGTCGAGCGCGTCCGGTTCCACCGCGCACGCGAGGGGCATCATCGGCGCGGCGATGCTCAGGGCGGCGGCGGATTGCAGGCCCCAGTGAGAGGGTGCCTCTCCGGCGCGGCAGCGGAGCGCGGGCAGGTCTCTGGCGGGCACCAGGGCAATCAGGGCCTCCAGCGCGACGTGGGGCTCTCGTCGGAGTGCCTCGCGCACGGGGGGCGGCAGCGTGCCGGGGTCGAGCGTGGGGCGCTGCTCGATGAGTTGGCGACACAGCGCCCACGTGAAGCCGGGCAAGGAGGGAGGCGGGAGCGCGTCCAAGAGGACGCGGCGCTCATGCGGCGTCTTGCCCGCGAAGGAGGGCGCGTGGCGTGGGTTCGCGGCCGTGAGGGCGAAGGTTGCGAGGGCCTCGGCGTCCGCGCCCAGGTCTCGCTCCGCCGCGAGCGCTCGGGCCCAATCGATTGCGGCCGAGCGGGGATCCTCCGCGTCGGTGACGACGACGCGCCGACCTTGTCGCTCCGCCCAGCGAGACCACAGCGCCGCGCCGGACCCGAGCGGGCCCGCGAGGACGCTCAGCGTAGCGACTCCCTCCGCGCGCCGGCGAGCCTGGCGATCCAGGGCATCGAGCAGCGCGGCTTCCACCGGCGGCGACAAGCGAACTCCCCCCACGGGTCGGGCGGCGGAAACCCGCCGAGCGATGTCGAGCCTGCTCCCGGGAATCCATGGGAATCAAGCGTGGGGGAGACCCAGTGGCTCGGGTCGTTTCCAGAAGTGGACCCCTGGCAGGGGGTCGTCACGAACCGGGGGCGGGTGTCCGCCGTGCCAGGTCAGCGCCCGGTGCGGTCCACCGGCAGGGCGTCCGCGTAGGCGCGGAGGATGCGGCCCTCGTCATACGAGTGCTGGAAGCCCGTGGCGTCCAGGAAGCGGCGGTTGTCGAGGACGATGGGGTGGCGCAGGTGGTCCACCGCGCCCACGCTCAGGCGAGGCAGCCCCGCGCGGCCCAGAATCAGCGACAGTACGGGCGCGGGCAGCGGCACTGGCGTGCGGCCCGTGCCCTTGATGATGACGGACAGCGGGATGGGCGGCGGCCCCGCGACGTTGAAGATGCCGCGCAGCTGCTTCTCCAGCGCGAGGTGCAGCGCCGTCACCACATCCTCTTCCTGGAGGACGTGGAACAGCGGGTCATACCCCAGCACCATGGGCACGCGACGGCCGCGCAGGAACGTGGCCAGCGTGCCCGTGCCCGGCGTGCCCAGCGTGTAGACGAGCCGCAGCACCGCGGTGGTCATCTGCGGCAGGCGCCACAGCGCCGTCGCCGCGTACAGGTCCGCGGCCACCAGGTCCGCCAGCTCGGGGATGGACTCCAGCGCGCGAGGGGGCTCGTCCTCGGAGTGGTACAGCGGCGAGTCCGCCGCCGCGCCGTAGAAGGTGTGGCGGCCCACGAAGACGACCTGCTTCACGCCGTGGGTGGCGCAGTGGTCGAACACCGCCTTGGTGCCGTCCAGGTTGATGCGCCCGCGCTCACCGCCGCGCACGGTGAAGGCCGTCACGGTGGCCATGTGCACCACGGCCTCGGGGCGACGGCGGCGGAAGACGTCCTCGGCGGCGCGCTTGCGCACGTCCACCCGGTGCACCTCGATGCCCTCGGGCGCGTCGTGCCACGGGCGCACGTCGATGCCGACCACTTCATGTCCGGCCGAGTGCAGGCGCAGCGCCAGCTTGCGAGCGATGCCGCCCGCGATGCCCAGGATGAGCACCCTCATGGCAACAGCTCCTGCTCGCGGCGGTGCTGACGCTCCTGGCGGCCCGTCTCGATGAGCCGGGTGATGGCCTGTTTCACCTGCTGCACATAGCCCTCGATGACATGGTCTTCCTCGTCGCCGGTGCCCTGGAAATGGAGCGGCTCGCCATAGTGGATTTCCAGCCGGACGGGGAGGGGGACGGGCAGCAGGTAGGGCGTGAGCGGCACATACGGGACGCCCAGGAGCCGACCCAGCGCGTAGGCGTTGAAGATGGTGGGGATGGCGGAGCCGCCGCCCAGGAAGGCGAAGGGGACGATGGGCGAGCGCGTCTGCAGCGCCATCCGCATGAAGCCCGTGCCGAAGTCCACGAGCGAGTAGCGGTCGCGGAACAGCTTGGCCGTGCCGCGCGCGCCCTCGGGGAAGATCATCAGGAGCCGGTCATCCTCGAGCAGTCGCCGCGCGTGCTCGGGCAGGCCGGTGAACTGGCCGGTGCGGCTGGCCCAGAGCGAGGCCACGGGGAACTTGTGGATGAAGCGCTCGACCATGCCCTGGGAGAGCCGGGGCGGATCCATCTCCAGCAGGGTGGAGGTGAGCACCATGGCCCCGTCCACGGCGACGCCGCCGGAGTGGTTGCCCACCAGCATGGCCCGCCCGCGCGGGGGGATGTGTTGCGCGCCCACGCAGCGCACCCGGAAGTAGTGGCGGTAGAGGAAGCCGAAGGCCTCCAGCGCCAGCTTCAGGTGCTTCTTGGAGATGCCGTACGGGTCCACGCCGTACTCGTTGAACGGCAGCTCCAGCCGTTCCACGCGCGCTGCGAGAGAGTCGCTCAGGGACACCCGCGCACCGTACCACTGCCCGCGCGTTTGCACGCACAGGGCGGTGGGCGCCCGTCGCGCGCTGGGCCATACTCGGGGCCTCTCCCCACCTGGTTCTCTCCCCATGGACCTGCTGGCCATCGACGTGAAGGGTCTGTTCAAGCGCTTCGGCGACCTGGTCGCGCTGGACGGCATTGACCTGTCCATCCGCCGAGGCGAGTGCGTGGGGCTGCTCGGCCCCAACGGCGCGGGCAAGACGACGACGCTCGAAATCCTGGAGGGACTCCAGACGCCCACCGCCGGCGACGTGCGGGTGCTGGGGCGCTCGTGGGCGACGGACGCGGACGCGCTGCGGCAACGGGTGGGGCTGGCGCTCCAGGAGACGCGGCTGGTGGACCTGCTCACCGTGCGCGAGACGGTGGAGCTGTTCGCGTCCTTCTACGCGCGGCCGCTCCCGGCGGACGAGGCCATCGCGCGGGTCCACCTGGAAGAGAAGGCGCGCGCCCGAGTGGGCACGCTGTCGGGTGGGCAGCGCCAGCGGCTCGCGGTGGCGGTGGCGCTGGTGGGCGACCCGGAGCTGCTCTTCTTGGACGAGCCCACCACGGGGTTGGATCCGCAGTCGCGCCGGGCGCTGTGGGACGTGGTGGCGGGGCTCAAGGCGCGCGGCTGCACGGTGGTGCTGACGACCCACTACATGGAAGAGGCCGAGGCCCTCTGCGACCGGTTGATCATCATCGACCGAGGCCGCGTCATCGCGCGCGGGACGCCCCAGGAGATGATTGCGTCGCTGGGCGCGGGGCAGGTCATCGAGCTGGAGGCAGAGCCCGCCCCGTCCGACGCGCGGCTGAGCGAGGTGCCCTCGGTGGTGGCGGTGCAGCGGCAGGACGGGCGGCTGCTGTTGCGCGTGGGTGAGCTGCACCGAGCGCTGCCCGCGGTGCTGCGCGAGGTGGAGGGCGTGGGCGGCACGCTGCGGCACCTGTCCACGCGGCGCCCCACGCTGGATGACGTCTTCCTGGGACTCACCGGTCGCTCGCTGCGCGACGAGAAGGAGAAGGCGGCGTGAGGACGAACCCGCTCGTGCAGTTGCTGCTCATGCGCCTGCGCTTGCTGTGGCGCAACCCGGGCGTGCTCTTCTGGACGTTCGTCTTCCCCGTGGTGGTGTCCATGGTGCTGGGCACCGCCTTCGAGCGCGAAGTGCTGGGGCCGGTGAAGGTCGCCATCGTGGACGGCGAGGGCGCGCAGTCGTTGGCCGAGCGACTGGCCTCGGAGCCCGAGCTGGCCGTGCTTCGCCTCACCCCCGAGGAGGCGCATCGACAGCTCACCCAGGGCAAGGTGGCCATGGTGCTCGTGCCGGGGCCCGCGCTGGAGCTGCGCGTGGACCCCAGTCGCCCAGAGGGCCGGTCGGCGCGGCTGCTGGTGGAGTCCGCGCTGGCTCCCCCGTCCGCGGACCGCAAGCGGCTGCGCGCCACGCCCGTGTCCGAGCCAGGCAGTCGCTATGTGGACTTCCTCATCCCGGGGCTCTTGGGCCTGTCGTTGATGTCCACCAGCGTGTGGACCATGGCGCTGCCGCTGGTCATCATGCGCGGCAACAAGCTGCTCAAGCGCCTGGGCGCCACGCCCATGCGGCGGGGACATTTCTTCGCCGCCTTCGCGCTCGCTCGCGGCGTATTCGCGCTGCTGGAGATGGTCTTCTTCTGCGCCTTCGCGCGGCTCGCGTATGGCGTGCCCATGGTGGGCGGCTATCTGGCCTTCGCGGGTGTCGTGCTGCTGGGTGCCACGTGCTTCGGCGGGCTGGGGCTCCTTGCCGCCAGCCGCATCGACAGCGATGAGTCCGCCAACGGCGTCTTCAACGTCGTCACGCTCCCCATGGTGTTCCTCTCGGGTGTCTTCTTCCCGTTGGAGCGGCTGCCCGGCTGGGCTCGGCCGCTCATCGAGGCGCTTCCGCTCACGCCCCTCAACGAGGCCCTGCGCGGCATCATGCTGGAGGGCGCGGGGATGACCGCGCTGGCAGTGCCGTTGGCCGTGCTCCTCGCGTGGTCCGTGGTCTTCTACGCTGGCGCCCTGCGCTTCTTCCGGTGGGTATGAGTCCACCGCTGCGTCTCTCCCCTCGACGCCCTCCCCATCGCACCGACAGGAGTCTCTCGTGAGCGAGCCCTCTGCCTCCGCACCTCCCCCCGACTTCGTCCGGCGCCTCAACTTCTGGGCTCGCGACGCATGCAACGAGTCCGCCGCGCTGCTCGCCGCGCCCGCGCTCGGCCTCTTCGCGCACCTGCCGGACGAGGGCTCCGCGCCCGTGCCCCTGGAGACGCTGGCGGCACTCGCGGGCTCGAAGCGTCGGGGCGTGCGCGCGGTGGTGGAGCCCTTGGTCGCGCTGGGCTTCGTTCACTTCACGCCGGGCCAGGGCTATGCGCTGGCCTCGCGGGCCGCGTTCCTGCGCACGCCGGAGTTCCTGTCGCGACTGGAGCGAGCGCGGCGCTTCTGGCACCAGGCGCCTCGCCTGGCGGACGCGCTGCGGAACGGGACGGAGCCGGAGCTGGTGGCGTGGTTTCGTGAGGCCTTCGCGTCCGTGGGGCCTGCGCCGGAGGGGAGCCCGGAGGTCTATGCGGACCGGGCGGTGCGCAACGGCTTGCGGACGCAGGCGCTGATGGCGGCGTCGCGCCTGGGGCTGCTGGGTCGACTGTCGACGGGGCCCGGGTCGCTCGATGCGCTCGCACAGGTCACGGAGGCTCGGCCCGAGTCGCTGCGTGTGTTGGTGGACGTGCTCGCGACCATGGGCATCGTGGCGTCCTCTGGACCGGAGTTCGGCTTCACGTCCGAGGCGGCGCGGATGCTGGACGCGGAGGGGCTGCCGTACTTCGAGCGCGCGCTGCCGGCCACGCAGGCCTATTGGGAGGCGCTGGGCTTCCTGGACGAGGCGGTCCGCGAGGGGCGCTTCCGCCTGGACCTTCGCGACCCCGAGGTCGCGCGGCGCATCTACCAAGAGAACGCCTCGCGCATCTCCAGCATCTTCAAGTCGCACCTGCGGCTGAGTCGGCAGGCCGCCGCGCTGGCTCGGCGCATGCGCTCGTTCGAAGGTGCGACGGTGTTGGACGTGGGCACGGGTTCGGGCGTGTGGGGCGCGGCCTTCGGGCTGGTGGAGCCGTCCACGCAGGTGACGTACCTGGACTCGCCGCACGTGCTGGACGCGGTGAAGCCGCACCTCGCGCGGCTGAAGCTGGAGGCGCGCTCGCGGCTGTGGGCGGGGGACTGCCTCACGGTGGAGCTGGAGCCGAGCTCCTACGACGTCATCCTCCTGCCGCAGATCATCCCCGCGCTCCCGGCCCCGGAGCTGCCGCACTTCTTCGCGCGGATGGCGCGCGCGCTCAAACCCCGCGGCCTGCTGCTCATCTCCGGCTACCTGCTGACGGACCGGCGCGATGGCCCGCTCGACGCGCTGTACTTCGCGCTGCGCCGGTACGTGTCCAACGAGGGCGACGTGCTGTCGCTGCCCGAGTTCCGCGCGCTCCTGGAGCCGGTGGGACTGGGGACGTGCCGCGCCTTCGACATGCCCATCCAGCAGGTCGTCATCGCGCACCGAGGCGACGTGCCCTGGCCCGACGCGGGCTGAGGGCGAGGACGCCTCAAGACAGCAGCGCGGCCACCGAGTGGTCGCGCGCGGCGTAGTCCGAATCGAGCAACAGCAACTGATGCACCCGTCCCTGATGCGCGGTCGGCACCGCGGGGAAGAGGTGGTGCGTCAGGTGGTACTGGTCCTCGCGAGGGAAGAGCAGCCGGTTGAGCCAGCCCCACGCGAAGATGTGATTGCGCGCGCGGTGGAACTCATCCGCGGCGCTGATGATGCCGGCGTGGTCCATGGCATCGGACCAGTAGCGCACGATTTGGTACAGCACGCCCCACGGCAACAGGAAGAAGAGGCAGAAGGCCCTCCAGCCCACGCCCCCGTGCGCCAACGCGAGGAGGCCCGCGACGTAGGCGAGCCGCCCCACGCGCACCCAAGCGGAGTCCTGGCGGTGGAAGACGAGCGGCCGGATGAAGGACGGGAGCTGCACGAGCAGCAGCGGCCGGAGCAGGTGGTCGCGCACGAAGGGGCGCGTGGCATCCGCGAAGCCGAAGCGCTGGCGCGGCACGAAGTCCAGGTCCTTCTCGGGGTGGCCCAGGTGCAGGTGGTGCGTGAAGTGCTCGCGCGCGTAGGTCTCCAGCGAGGTGAAGTCGAGCACCGCCAGCAGTTGGCCCAGTCGGCGGTTGTTGCGCTTGCCGCGCACGAGGATGCCGTGGGACGCCTCGTGGAGCATGTTGCCCACCGCGCGGAACCGCGTGGCGATGAAGAGGGCCACCAGCGGGTAGAGCGCCCAGCCCGCCACGGGGGCCGCGGCCATCAGCGCGTGACTCGCGAGCGCGGCGCCCACGCCCAACGCGACATGTCCTCCCAGGTCCACGAGCGCGCCGGGCACCGACTGTGCGGGCTGCGGCAGGGCGGCCACTTCTCGCGCGTACTCGGCTCTAAGGCGCGCGCTGACGGAGCCAGCGCGTGGGCTGGCCCCGGGCGTGGCGCCTGCGCCGGGCAGGCCGAGTGTGTCCACCTTCGGCACGGCGTACATGGGGAGACCTGGCGGAGACGGGAGAAGGCCGGGAGCAGCAGACGCTAGCGGGCGGGAGAAGCCGGGGGCAAGCCGGTGCGGCACGTTCGCGCCGACGTCACAGTCGCGGCGCGCTGCGTTGTCATGCGGCGGTGGGTGGAGGCGCGAGCTGGGTGGGCAACGCCACGCCGGGCCGCGCCGCGAGGATGAGTTCCTGGGTGGGCAGGGGAATGCAGACCGAGCGGGTGAGGCCCACCTCGCAGAGCAGCGCCGCGTACTCGGAGGCGGACAGGAGGTCGCCCTCGTTGGTGAGGAAGCGGCGCAGGCCGAAGTAGAGATGGTCCAGGGGGCCGTCGCGGCGCTCGTTCAACACATACTCGGCGATGACGAGCATGCCATCGGGCCTGAGCGCGCGCGCCACGCGGGCGAAGATGCCGGGCAGGTCCTCGGGGCGGAGGACGTTGAGCACCTGGGGCAGGATGATGATGTCGAACTCGGCCTCGCCGAAGTCCTGCTCGAAGAGGTTGCCGGGCCAGAAGCGCGCCCGGTTCGACACCTTGAGGATGCTCGCCACGTTGCGGCGCACCTGCTCCAGCACCGCCGCCTGGTCGAAGTACGTCACGTGCGTGGTGGGCGTGGCGCGGGCGAACGCTCCACCCCACACGCCCGAGCCCGTGCCGATGTCCAGCACCCGCGCGCCCTCCAGCGGACGCGCCTGGGCCACCGTCTGCGCCGCGCGCCGGCTCAGCTTGAAGTGCGAGGCGAACACCTCGGTGATTTGAGTGGAGTTGTCCGTGTAGAAGCGCCGGCTCACCTCCGGGTCCTTCAGGTCGAGGATGAAGCGCTCGGTGCGCACCGTCTCATCCAAGGCGCCCAGCGCCTCGGTGTACTGCGCGGACACGGACAGCGAGCGCACCAGGTAGGGCAGCGCCTTGCCCTCCAGGAGCTGCTGGGCCTCGGGGGACAGGCCCCAGGTGCCGCCATGGCTCGGCGCGGTGAGGCCCAGGTGCTCCAGGACCTCGAGCAACCTGCGCAGGCCCGTGCTGCTCATGTACGTGGCGGCGCCCAGCTCCGGCACCGTGCGCGCGGACGCGGCGAGGGCCTCCAACACGCCGAGCCTCGCGGCGCTGATGAGCACCTGGGTGCGCGCGGCGCTCCGAGCAAAGCGATCGAAGAAGTCCTCCGCGCCGGGCAAGGTGGAGACGGGCGCGGGCGTGAGGAACAGCTCCCCCAGGTGGCCCAGCACGTCCCAGCGCTGGCCGGCGTGCTCCACGGGCTCGCCCCGCTTCACGGCCTCATCGAGCTGCGCCAAGGGGCTCCACCAGGGCAGCTCCGCCTGGAGGCGCGCACGGAAGGAGGCATCCGCCAGCAGGGCGGCGATGGTGGGCTCCAGGGCGAAGCTGCGCACGGGCTCCTGACGCACGAAGCCAAGGCACACCAACATCTCGAGCAGCGAGCGGAGGCCGCGGGTGGACGTGCCCAGGTGCTGCACGAGCCGGGACAGCTCCAGGGGGGCGCCACGGCCCGCGACGGGCAGGGCATCCAAGAGCCCCACTTGGAGAGAGGCGCGCAGGAGCGCGGACTCGTTGGCGGCGTTGCGCGCCCAGAAGTGGAAGGAGCGCGCGAGAGAGGGAGGCTCGGCGCGGGAGGGGGCCGTCATGGCGTGGGAATCCTCGTCGGGGAGAAACGGGACGTCACGTGCGGAGCGCGCAGCTTGAGGCCTTCGGGCCCACATGCGCAACCTCGTGAATGCTCCGAGCGGCGTCGCACGCTGCTAGCATGGGCGAAATGGAATCGCGCGCGCTGGTCTCTCCCCCCGAAGCGCTCCTCCTGATGGATCCCCGTGTCCGGGATGCTTTCGCCGTGGGCGAAGGTCCGGACGCAGTGGTCTGGGTGGTGCCCACTGGCGCGGTCCGCGCCGAGGCCCTGTCCGCGCTGCTGCGCGAGCACCTGGGTCCAACCGCTCCCGAGGTCGCGCTGCTGGACGCGCTCCCGAGGCTCCCCTCTGGTGACGTCGACCGCGAAGCCCTGGCTCGCATGGAGGCGCCGGTGTCCGCTCGCCTCGCGCGGCTGGAAGCTTCGCTGCGCCAGCGCGGCGTGGAGGCCGTGGGCGTCGCGGGGCCTTGGGCCGCGCGTGAGTCCTTCACGCCGCTCGACGCGTTGCTTCCCGCGGAGCTGCTGCCTCGGCCTCGCGCGGCCGCGAGTGTCGCGGCGCCTCGCGCCGTTTCGGCGGGGGATTCCGGTGGGCCTCTCAGCTTCCTCGACGGAGGACCGCGGCGCGCGCCGCCCGGCTCGCCGACCACGCTCGTGGAGCTGCTGCGTCAGGCCATCGCGCGGACGCCCGAGCAGGTCTTCACCTTCATCGACGTGGACGGTCGGCGTGAGACGCTGCCCCTCGCCGCGCTGTGGGACGAGGCGCTGCGGTTGTGGAGCGGCTTGCTCGCGCGCGGTGTCCGGCCTGGGGACCGGGTGGTGCTCGTCCTGGAGCATCCGGGTGACTTCGTGCGCGCCTTCTGGGCCTGCATCTTGGGGGGAGGCGTGCCCGCGCCCATGGCGCCGCCGCCTCGCCGTGACACCTCGCACCCGACTTTCGTCCGGTTGCTCGCCGTGGTGGAGCGGCTGGAGCGCCCTTGGGTGGTGACGACGGAGTCGCTGGCGGAGGTGTTGGAGCAGCAGGGCTTGCGGGCCGTGGCGGTGTCCTCGCTGTCGGGCGCGGAGCCCGCCGCGCCTGTCGTCGCGACGCCCCAGTCTCCCGCGGTGGTGTCGTTCACGTCGGGCAGCACGGGGCGGCCCAAGGGCATCGTGCTGACGCACCACAACCTCCTGGTCATGGGCGAGGGCATGGTGGCGGGAGGGTGGATCCTCCCCGGAGACCTCGTCGTGGGCTGGATGCCGCTGGACCACGTGGCGAGCATCTGCAATCCCCACTTGTCTGCGCTGCGCGTGGGCGTGCCCCAGGTGCTGGTGGCGCGCGACCACATCCTCGCGGAGCCGCTGCGCTGGTTGGACCTGCTGACCGAGTTCCGTGGGACGTTCAGCTGGGCGCCCAACTTCGCGTACGGGCTGGTGGCGGACCGCCTGGAGCGCGGCGAGCGGCGCTCCTGGGACTTGTCGCACGTGCGCACGCTCATGTGCGGCGGCGAGCCGGTGCTGCCGGTGACGATGCAGCGCTTCGTCGAGCCGCTGCGCGCGGTGGGGCTGACACCCGAGGTGCTGAGCCCGGCGTGGGGCATGGCGGAGACGTCCTCGTACTTCACCTGCACGCGCGGGGTGCGCTCGCAGGCGTCCGAGCACGCCACGGCGCTGGGCCCTCCGTTCCCGGGTGGGGCGCTTCGGGTGGTGGACGACGCGGACGTGGTGGTGCCGGTGGGCACGGTGGGGCACCTCCAGGTCCGAGGTGAGCAGGTGCTCGCGGGCTACCTGGAGGACGGTGACCTCAACGCGCGCTCGTTCACGCGCGATGGCTGGTTCCGCACCGGGGACCTCGCGGTGCTCGACGGCGACCAGATGTGCATCGCGGGGCGGCAGAAGGAAATCCTCATCATCCACGGGCAGAACGTCTATCCCCAGGACATCGAGGTGGTCGTCGAGTCCGTCCCGGGCGTGCTGGCCTCGTACACCGTGGCCTGCCCCACGCGCGGCGAGGACGCGGGCACGGATGAGATTGTCCTCTTCTTCGTGCCGACTCCGGACGCGCCGCCCCTGCCCGAGTTGTTGCGGACGCTGCGCGAGCGAGTGGCTCGCGCGCTGTCGTTCCAGGTCGCGCACTGGGTCCCGGTGGAGAAGCACCAGGTGCCGCGCACGGAGCTGGGCAAGCGCGGGCGCACCGAGATGCGCCGCCAGTTCGAGACCGGCGGGCTGACCCAGGAGCGCCGCCGCGCGGTGGAGGCGTTGGGGGGACCTGACGCGATGCCCGCGTGTCTCGCGGTGGCTCGCTGGCTGCCTCGGCCGCAGCGGGAACTGTCGGGCGCGACGCGTGGGCCGGTGGTCGTGGTCGCTCCGGAGTCGCTCGTCGTCGCGCTTCGGGCCGAGTCGCCATCGCGCGAGTTCGTGAGCGTGAAGCCCGGGGATGTCGCGGGCCTGGGGCATGCGCTGGAGTCCCTGCGGGCACGCGGCGTTCGGTGCGAGGACGTGGTGGTCGCGGTGGGCGCGTCCTCGGTCGCCGGGAGTGACTCTTCGCCTCCGTCGTCGGATGCGTTGTCGGCGGTCGTCGCGCCGGTGCTTCGCGCCCTGCAGACCTTGGCTCCTTGGGCGGAGCGCGCGCCGGTGCGGCTGTGGGCGGTGGCGACGCGGGCGGAGAACGCGTCTTCGCCCGAGGCCGCTGCGATGCTGGTGCCGGGCCTGCTGTGGTCGGGCGCCGCCGAGATTGCGGGGCTCACGCCCAGGATGCTCTGGATGCCGAGCGATGCCCGCGAGGCCGCTCGGTGTGTCGCGCGGGAACTCCTGCATCCGGATGCGGCGCGCGAGGTGTCCTGGCGTGACGGGAGCCGTTGGGAGCGGGCCTTCTCTCCGTGGCAGCCACCTGCGCTGACGACTCCTCGGAGACTGAAGCGCGGTGGGCTCTACCTGGTGACGGGCGCGCAGGGCGGACTGGGGCGCGCTTGGGCTCGGCTGCTGCGGCGCGGACTGGAGGCGCGGCTGGTGTTGGTGGGTCGGCGTCCGGCCGCAGAGGGGGCGGAGGACTCGGAGCCGGGAGCCGCGCTGTACTTCCAGGCGGACGTGACGGACGCCGCCGCGGTGCGCGAGGCGGTGCGGCGGGCCGAGGCGCACTTCGGCCAGCCCTGTGACGGCGCCTTCCATCTGGCGGGGACGCTCGGTTCCACGCCTCTGGCGGATGAATCACCGGAGGGGCTGGTGCGCGGAGGCGCGGCGCACGTGCGAGGCGCGCTCGCCGTGGCCGAGGCCCTGCGGGAGCGCCCGGAGGCCGTGCTCGTCTTCACCGCGTCGCTGATGGGGACGCTGGGGGCGGGTCTGCACGCGGGCTACTGCGCGGCGTCGGGCTTCATCGAGAGGTTGGCCGAGCAGTTGGTGGCGGATGGTCGCTCCGCCGTGGCGGTGTCGCTCAGCCAGGTGCGAGACACGGGAATGGCGCGCAGCGTGGGCGCGGCGCCGCCCGGCTATCGCGTGTTGGAGCCGAAGCAGGCGCTCGCCGCGCTGTCGCTCGCCGCGGAGCATGGGCCCGCGCACCTGTTGGCGGGAGTGGAGGCCCGCGCGTGGCCCTGGCGCAAGGCGGGGCTGGGCACGGGGGGGGCGCTCGACGCGGCCCATGTCTTCATCGCTTCGTCGGCCGCGGGGAGTGCCCCGGACGCACTCGGGTTGTCGCCCGCGGTGGTGCCCCATGTCGTGGCGACGCTGCCTCGGAGCGCGGACGGCGCGGTGGACCGCGAGGCGCTCCGTGCGCGGGCGCGAGGCGAGGAGACAGGGCGACCTCTGGGGCTGTTCGAGACCGTGGTGTCGGAGGCCTTCCGCGAGGTGCTCGGCGCGCCGGGCGTGGGGGCCGCCACGGACTTCTTCTCCCTGGGCGGCAGCTCGTTGATGGCCAACCGGGTGGTGGCGCGCATCAACGACCGCACGGGCCTGCGGCTGCGCCCGGCGGCGCTGTTCGAGCACCCCACCGCAGCGGCGCTGGCGGCGCACGTGCGCCAGGTGGTGGATCCGGCCGAGCTCGATGTGTCCTCGCTCACCGATGCGCAGGTGGACCTGCTGCTGCGCGCGCTGGCTCCCGCGTAATGGGGCGCGCTGTGGTTCGTTTTTCTCGGGTCGGTGTACCGTCCGCCGCGCGTGAGCGGACGCTCTCGGTGGCGGAAGTCGCACGGCGATGGCAGCCGGATCAGGAGTCCTCGTGACGCTGTGGTGGCTCACTCTTCAAGGCGTGGTGTCCCGACCCCGGAGCTGGGTGGTGGGGTTCCTGGCGGCCGGCGCCGCCGCGCTGCTGACGCCGGGCGCCTCGCTCATGCGCAGCATTCATGACGGCACGCGCCGCAGCCTCATCGAGAGCGGCGCGGGGGACCTCCAGGTGTACGCCGCGTCGTCGCCCGAGTCGCCTCGGGTGGTGGCGGGGCCCGGAGGCGTTCCGGAGCTGGTGCCCATGCCGGACTACGCGGTCGCCGAGTCCTCTCTGCGCGCGCTGCCGGGTGTGCGCGACGTGGTGCCGCTGGAGCTGGGGATGGGCTCCACGTTCCGGGGCAACTCGCTGGACGACAAGCTCGCGGTGCTGCGGGCCGCGTCTCGCGCGCCGGCTTCCGAGGAGCGCGACGCGCGGCTGCGGCGCTTGGGCGAGGACCTGCGCCGCACGCTGGAGGGCGTGGCGCGCGACTCGCTCCGTCGCTCCGAGGCCTTCGTGGATGACCCGGTGGACGCCGATGATCTCCAAGCGCTTCGGGAGGCCTCCACGCCCGCCTTCTGGGAACACTTCACCCAGTCTCCGCAGGACGTGCTGGAGGTGCTGGAGAACAAGGTGGCCCGTCAGGCGGGTGAGGGCGAGGAGCTGTCGGTGGACTACCTGGGAACGGACCTGCCGCGCTTCGCGCGCACGTTCCCCCGCTTCGAGCTGGTCACCGGGCAGCTCCCTCCCGCGGGGGCGCGCGGGCTCCTGATGGGACAGGCGACCTACGAGCAGAGCTTCAAGCTGTCCATCGCGGCACGCCTGGACGAGCTGAAGCGAGAGCGTGAGCGCGGCGCCACCTTCGCGGACGACGAGCGACTGCGCACGTTGGTGGCGCGCAACGTGGAGGAGATTCCGGACCTGCTCGCGCGCCTGGATGTGGATCGCGCCACGGCGCTCCAAGCCACGCTGGCCCGAGTGTTGGGCGGCGAGGGTGAGCTGCCCACGCTGCTGGGGCGCTTCCTCGCCCTGGACGATGCGAACTTCGACGCGCGCTACGGCCAGTTCTATTCCGAGCTGGCGCCCCACCTGCCGCTCTACCGGCTGCGACCGGGCGACACGCTCGTCCTGCGCAATCCGCTGGAGCAGGGCCCCGCGCTTCCCGTGCGGCTGTGGGGCACGTTCCGCTTCCAGGGGCTCGGCGGCGATGACGGGCGTGCCAACGCGATCAGCCTGGTGGACCTGGTGTCCGCGCGCCAGCTCTCGGGGCGGCTCACGCGGGCGCAGGCGGCGGAGACCCAGCAGTTGGTGGAGACCTTCGGGATGCAGAAGGACGACGCGCTGGGGCGGCAGTCCCTGGACGCCTTCCAGCCCCCCGAGGTGGTGGACGGCGAGGCGCGCACCACGTCTTCGGGGGCCGCGCCCTCCTTCCGGGGCGCGCGCGCGCCACCCGACACCTTCACCGAGGACGAGCTGAACCACGGCAGCGCCATGCACGCCGCCGTGCTGCTGGCCCCTGGAGCTTCGACGGACGAGCTGGCGCCTCGCATCGCGGCGCTGCCGGGCGAGGTGAAGCTGGCCAGCGTGGGGTGGCAGGAATCGGGTGGAATCCTCGCGGGACTGGTGGGCATGACCCAGGTGGTGCTGGGACTGTTCGCGCTCTTGCTCGCGCTCTTTGTGGCGCTGGTGTCCGCGGGCACGCTCCTGCTCCTCGCGAGGCAGCGCGTGGGCGAGGTGGGCACGTTGCGGGCGCTGGGCATGCAGCGCAGCGAGGTCTTCGCGTCGCTCCTCTTGGAGGGGCTGCTGTTGGGCGGAGCAGGCAGTGTGGCGGGGGCACTGGTGGGCGCGGGGCTGCTGCGCGTCTGGACGGGGCAGGGCATCGCCATCCAGAACAGCGCGCTTCAATTCTTCTTGGGGGGCCCGGTGCTGAGGCCCGAGCTGATGCCGAGCGCCACGGTGGCCGTGGTGCTCGGGGTGACGGCGGTGGTGGTGGTGTCCGCGCTGGTGCCCGCGTGGCGGGGCAGCTCGGTGGCACCTGGCGTGGCCATGCGGCGGAGCGAGGACTAGACGCCATGCGAGCGCTTCTTCAGATCGTCTGGCGCAGCGTGCTGGCTCATCGCGAGCGAGGCCTGCTGCTGGTGGTCGTGCTGGCCGGAGCCAGCGCGGTGCTGGTGGGAGTGATGGCGCTGAAGGCGGGCGTCGCGGCGGCGCAGCGCGAGGCCGTGCGCACGTGGATCAGCGGCGACCTCAACGTGGGGGGGTACTTCAAGGAGAACCCCGACTCCCTCTTCCCGGTGATGGGGGACACGCGCCCGGTGCGCACCGCGCTGGCGTCGCGAGTGCCGGCGGACTGCGTCGTGCGCGAGCGAGGCCGAGGCATGGCCACCGCCGGAGCCGGCTCGCGCCGCGTGCGCTCGTTCTTGATGAGCCTGGACGCGGAGCAAGAGCGCGCGTCGCTCGCTCATTTCCGCCTGCGGGCCGGCACCATGGAGAGCCTGTCCCGCAGGCGCACGGTGGCGCTGTCCGCGCCGCTGGCGGACAAGCTGCACGTGAAGATTGGCGACCTGGCGACCCTGTACGTGCAGATGCCGGGCAGCCGCCGCAACGCCGTGGACCTGGAAGTGGTGGCCGTGCTGGAGCGCGCCGGTGCCCTGGGCGAGTCCGCGGGTCTGCTCGTCTCCAACGTGACGCTGCGCGAGCTGTACGGCTACCGCGCCGAAGCCGCCAGCGTGGTGCAGCTCATGTGCAGCGAGGACACGGACCTGGACGCGCTGGCCACCCGCGTGCGCGACGGGCTGCGCGAGTCAGGGCTCCAAGTGCTGCCCGCGTCGCACGAGGCCTACGGCGACAAGCTGGCGCCGCTCCTGCGCGAGGGTTGGGTGGGCCAGAAGGTGGACGTCAGCTCCTGGGAGGACGAGGCCTCGTTCCTGGAGTTCGTGGACCAGGGGCTCGGCCTGCTGCTGGTGCTGGTGGGCGCGGTGGTGTTTGGCGTGGTGGGCGTGGGCCTCTTCGTCTCGCTGAGCGTGGCGGTGCGCGAGCGGCAGCGAGAGATTGGCACCCTGCGCGCCATGGGCATGCAGCGCGGCGCGGTGGTGACGGCCTTCGTGTTGGAGGGCCTGGTGCTGGGGCTGCTCGCCTCATCGCTGGGCGCTGGCGCGGCGGCGGGCCTGGGCGTGCTACTGCGTGACGTGCTGCCGCTGCCGGACGCGCTCGCCACCGTCTTCTTCAGTGGCACGCTCCCGCTGGCGCCGGCTCTGGCGCACGCGCTCGTCGCGGTGCTCGTCGTGACGCTGGGCGCGGGATTGGCTTCCATCCTCCCCGCGTTGAAGGCGGCTTCTCTCTCTCCCCGTTCCGCCATGGAGTCCCTGTGATGCACGCACGTCCCCGGATGTCCGCCACCCTGCTTGGAGTCGCGCTGTTGCTGCCCGCCGTGAGTGCCGCGGCGGAGGCCGAGGCGAAGCTCGCGCCCGAGGCGCTCCTGCGCCACATCGACGAGAAGATGTCCTTTGCCAGCGACTACAAGGGCGTCGTCCGCATGTTCGAGACGAAGAAGGACGGCACCAAGCGGGCGCTGGAGGTCAACGTCTACCGCCGAGAGAAGACCCGCGAGCTGCTCTTCGTGTCCACGCAGCCGGCGCACCTGGCGGGGCAGGGCTACCTGCGCATCGGGCGCAATCTCTGGGAGTACGACCCGGGGACGGGCGCGTGGCGCCGCACCACCCAGCGCACCAACGTGCTCACCACCTTCGCGTGTGAGACGGACTTCGATCGCTCGCGGCTGGCGGAGGACTACACCGCCGCGGACGAGGGGCTGGAGACCGTCAGCGGCGTGGCCTACCGCAAGCTGCTGCTGACCGCGAAGGACCCGAACGGCACCGTGCCCTTCGCGCTCTTGCGCCTGTGGGTGGATCCGCAGAACAACATCGTCAAGCGCGTGGGGTATGCGCCCTCGGGCAAGTCGCTGCGCACCGACATCGTGCGCAGCTACCAGCGCTTCAAGGACCCCGTGTCGCAGCAGCAGGTGCTGCACTACCGCGAGGTGCTGGAGACGGACGATCAGCAGGGCTCGCAGATGCTCGTCCGCTACGAGGAGGTGGAGTTGGCGCCCTTGGACGCCAACATCTTCACCAAGGCGTGGCTCGAGTCTCGGATGCGGTAGCGCTCACGCCGCCTTCTCCTCGCCCACCTGGGCCAGCACCCGCCGCGCCAGGGCGTCCGCGTTGGGCGACTGGAGCGTGCCGAAGTGAGAGCCCGGCAGCGCCACGCACTCCAGGCGCGCCGGCTCCAGATGTCGCTCCCAGCCGAGCAGCGCTCCCTGCTCGGCGCGGGACGCGGCGCTGGCGAACAGCAGCACGCGTGTGCGCAAGGTGGGCACCTTCCAGCCCATCACCTGCGGCACCAGCACCTCGCCCAGCACGCGCCAGATGCGCCGCAAGTCCCGCCCCTCGAAGTGGGGGGCCAGCATGCCGCGCTCTCGGCCGAGCTTCGCCACGCGCTCCCATTGCTGTGTCTCGTTCAGCGTGGCCAGCTCCGCCTCCAGCGCGGCGTCCAGCACGTTGAACTCGTCCGCCATGGCGCGGATTGGATCCTGGGGCTTCTGCGCGCCGTCGAGCGCCGGCAGTGAGTCCACCAGCGCCAGCACCTCCACGGTTTCGCCGGCGGCCTCCAGCAGCGCGGCGACACCGAGGGCCGGATATCCGCCATACGAGTAGCCCAGGAGTCGGTACGGCCCCTGGGGCTGCACCTCGCGGATGTCGCGCGCGTAGGCGGCCAGTCGCTCGTCGAAGGTGGCGTGGCCGTGCTTCGTCACCGTCTCCGGGGCTTGGATGCCGTAGCAGCGCAGGCGCGGCTCCAGCAGCGGCGTGAGGTGCCGGTAGTAGTGCAGCTCGCCGTCGGCCGGATGGAAGAGGAAGACCGGCGGCGCGTCCGAGGGCGTGCCGGGACCGGACAGGGACACCACGCTGGTGCGCGGCGGGCCCTCCTCCAGCAGCTCGCGCACCGCGTCCGCGGTCTCCTTCAGCATGGGGTACTGGAAGAGGGTGGCCAGCGGCACGGGCATGCCCAGCTCTTCCTCCATGCGCCCCAAAAGTCGCATGGCGAGGATGGAGTCGCCGCCCAGCAGGAAGAAGTCGTCGTCCGCGCGGACCTCCGGACGACCGAGCACCTCGCGCCACAGCCGGCCCAGCGCCATCTCCAGCGTGGAGCGGAACGGCGTCTCGTGTTGCTCAGTCGGAGTGCTCTCGACCGGAGCGACGGGAGGCGGCGGCGCCAGCGACTCGGGGGCGGGCAGCGCGTGGCGATCCACCTTGCCGTTCGCGTTGATGGGCAGGGCCTCCAGCACCACGAAGTCGGCCGGCACCATGTACGCCGGGAGCTGCGCGCCCACGTGCTGCCGCAGGGCCTCCGCGCGCACGGTGACGGGCGAGGCCTGGAGGTACGCACACAACTGCGTCTGGCCCGCGGTGCCGGTGCGCGCCACCACGACGGCCTCTTCCACGCCCGCGAAGCGGCGCAGGCAGGCTTCGATTTCAGCCAGCTCGATGCGGAAGCCGCGAATCTTCACCTGATGGTCCGCGCGGCCGAGGAAGCGCAGGCGCCCATCCGGTTGCTGACGGGCCAGGTCGCCCGTGTGGTACAGGCGCGCGCCGGGCTCGGACGCGAACGGGTCTGGCAGGAAGCGCTCGGCCGTGAGGTCCGGTGCGCCCAGGTAGCCGCGAGACAGCGCCGCGCCGCCGATGAACACGCGGCCCGGCAGGCCCGGCAGCACCGGCTCGCCTTGCTCATCCAGCAGATAGAAGCGGACGCGGGGGATGGGGCGCCCGATGGGGAACGTCGCGTCGGTGCCCACGCCCTCGGGCCCGGGGATGTCGCAGGTGGCCGAGGTGATGGTGCACTCGGTGGGGCCGTAGACGTTGAGCCACGGCGCGTGGTCGCCGCCCACGCGGTTCCAGGCCTCGAAGGCCTCGCGCTTGAGGACATCGCCGCCGGGCGCCAGCAGCCGCAGCCGCGCGGGCACGCGCTGCCCATGGGCGTCCATCTGGCGGATCCACTCCTCGATGTACGTGGGAGGCAGGCTGATGATCGTGATGCCCGTCTCCTCCAGGTACGGCGTCATGGTGTGCGCCGGCACCAGCCCGCTGCGCATGACGACCGTGGCGCCCACGACGAGCGGCGGATACAGGTCCTCCGCCGCGGCGTCGAAGCTGAGCGGCGCGAACTGGAGCATCCGGTCACCGGGACGCAAGCCGAAGCGCCGAGCCAGCGCCACGTTGTGGTTCACCACGGAGCGGTGTTCCACCATGACGCCCTTGGGCTCGCCGGTGGAGCCAGAGGTGAACACGATGTACGCGAGCTGCGAGTCCGGCACGGGGCGAGGCCCGGGGGAGGTGTCCTCGGCGACGGTGTCCGGTTGCGGCGGGACCTCCACGTGCGCCACGAGGTCCGCGTGCGACGCGAGCGTCTCTGGGTCCACCCACATGCGGCGCACGCCCGAGCGTGACAGCACCGAGCGCTTGCGAGGCTCCGGCCAGCCCGCGTCGAGGGGCACGTAGGCACCGCCCGCCTTGAGGATGCCGAGCAGCGCGGCCATGCCCTGATTGGAGGGCTCCATCACCACGCCCACGCGCTCCTCGGGCTGGAGGCCCTGCGCCAGCAGGCGCGCGGCCAGGAGGTTCGCGCGCGCGTTCAGCTCCGCGTAGCTCCACGTGCTGTCGCCATGCGCCACCGCGGGCGCATGCGGCGAGCGCCGCACCTGGGCCTCGAAGAGGGTGTGCACGCATGCACCGGGGGGCACGTCCTGCGGCCCGCCATCCAGGGACGTGAGGGCATGGGCGCGCTGCTCCGCGGACAGGAGCGACAAGCGCGGGAGCGAGACGTCCGGTGCGCGGAGGACCTCGGACAGCAACTGCTCCAGGGCTCGCGCCATGCGTCGGGCCGTGCCGGGCGCGAAGAGCGCGCTGTCCGTCGCGAGCACGCCCACCGTGCCGCCCTCGGGCCGCTCGATGAGCTGCACCACGACGTCATAGGCGGGGATGACGCTGTCGCCTTCCAGGTACGTGGCGCCCAGGCCCGCGAAGTCGAGCGCGCCGGGACTGTCGAGCAGCAGCAGCGCTTGCGCCAGCGGTGGGGCGCTGCGCTGCGTGTCCGGATGCACGGCGTCCGCGATGCGCTTGAAGGGGACTTCCTGGTGCTCGGTCGCGTGGCCCACCACGTTCCACACGCGGCGCAGCAGCGCGCGGAAGGAGGGCGCTCCGGCCACCTCGGTGCACAGGGGCAGCACGTTGGCGAAGAAGCCCACCTGCTGCTCCGTACCGGGCCGCACGCGGCCGGAGAACGGTGAGGCCACCACCACGTGGGGCTGCGCGCTGAGTCGGTGCAGCCAGAGCTGCACGAGGGCCAGCACGGCGGTGAAGGCGGACACGCCCTCACTCCGAGCCAGCGCCTGGAGCGCGGTCCAGTGCTCGGAGGCCAACGTCAGCGGCTCGGGCCGCATGTTGGCGTTGAGGGCTGGGGCGCGGCGCGCGAAGTCCAGCGGCAGGTCCAACACGGGGGGCGCGTTCGCCAGGGCCTGCTTCCAGGACTCCAGCGCCGCGTCCACGTCGCGCAGGTGCTCGGGTGCGCGCTGCCAACGCGCGAAGTCCGCGTACGGATGCGGCGCGGGCGCGAGCAGGGGCAGGTGTCCCGAGTGCGCCGCGCGATAGGCCGCCGCCAGCTCCTGGAAGAATCCGCCCAGGCCAATGCCGTCGTTGACGAGGTGGCTCATGGCCACGACGAGCGCGTGCCGAGTGCCGTCGCTCGCGAGCCGGGCCAGCTCGAAGCGGTACAGCGGCCCGTGCTCCACGTCGAAGTGCGTGCGGTCATGGCGCACGGCCAGGTTGCGCGCGGCCTCCATCGCTTCGGCGGGAGGCAGGTGCGCCAGCTCCGTGCGGACGAGCACGGGCCGCGCGACGGGGTGCTCGCGAGTGAGCAGCGCGCTGCCCTCCAGGTGGAAGGTGGAGCGCAGCGTGGCGTTGCGCTCCAGGACGGCCTCCAGAGCCGCCTCCAGGTGCGCGGCGTCGAGCGGGCCCTCCAGCACCAGCACGGCGATGACGACGAAGGGCGGAGCCTCGGGGAGCTGAAGCGCGTACCAGAGCCGCTCCTGCACGAGCGAGGCGGGCACGGGCCCAGAGGTCTCACGGTCGCGGCGAGCAATCGACGCGCGGGTGCGAGGCAGGGCATCGATGCGCGCGGCCAGCGCGGCCAGCGTCGGGGTGGCGAAGAGGGCCGCGACCGGCAGCTCCACGCCGAACTGCTCGCGAGCCCGCGCGGAGAGCTGCACGGAGAGGAGCGAGTGGCCCCCCAGCTCGAAGAAGTCGTCCCGCGCGCCGACACGCCGCACGCCCAGCAGCTCGCGCCACAGCTCCGCGAGCGCGACCTCGGTGGGCGTGGAGGGCGGGAGGAAGTCCTCGCTCCCAGCGGCCGCTTCGGGCGCGGGGAGCGCGTCGCGATCCACCTTCCCGTTGTGCGTCAGCGGCAGCGCCTTCAGCTCGACCAGCACGGCCGGGACGAGGTGCGCGGGGAGCCGCTGCGTGAGCGCATCTCGCAGCGCCTGCGTGTCCAGGCCGGGCTCCGTTCCCGTGACGTAGCCCACGAGGCGAGGTCCGGTGGCGCCATCGTTTCGCAGGACGACGCACGCGGCCTCCACGCCGGGGAGCGCGCACAGCGCGGCCTCTACCTCGCCGGGCTCCACGCGGTGGCCACGCACCTTCACCTGGAAGTCGGTGCGGCCCAGGTACTCCAGCTCGCCCGAGGGCCGCAGCCGCACGCGGTCGCCCGTGCGGTACAGCCGCGCGCCAGGCTCGGAGGAGAACGCATCCGGGATGAAGCGCTCGGCGGTCAACGCGGGGCGCTGCCAGTAGCCGCGCGCCACGCCGTCGCCGCCGATGAACAGCTCGCCGGGCGCGCCGGTGGGCACGGGCCGCAAGGCAGCGTCGAGCACATACAGGCGCGTGTTGGCGATGGGGCGCCCGATGGGCACCGTGCCCTCTTCCGGAGTGTCCACGCCCACGGTGTGGACGCAGCAGCCCACCACCGTCTCCGTGGGACCGTACTCGTTGATGAGCCGCGTCTCGAGCGCGTGATGCCGCCAGGCCTGCACGGCCTGTGCGGTGAGCGCCTCGCCGCCGATGACGAAGGCCCGCGTGCGGCCGGCCCGCTCCGAGGCGGTGAGCTGCGCGGACAGGAGCTGGAGGTGCGAGGGCGTCAGCTTCACGAGGCTGAAGTCCCCGCGCGCACGCAGCGCCGCCGCGAGGCCCTCCACGCCGTCCTCCTCGGGAACCAGCTCCACCGGACGACCGGCGAGGAGCGGTGCCAGGAGGCTGGTGACGGTGAGGTCGAAGGCCAGCGACGAGTGGACCGGTGCGCCTTCTCCCTCGGCCACCGCGTAGGTGCGCTGGGCCCAGGTCAGGTAGTTCACCACGCCCCGGTGCTCGACCATCACACCCTTGGGCTGGCCCGTGCTGCCCGAGGTGTAGAGCAGATACGCGAGGTCCTCCGCGGTCGCTTCGGGCGCGAGCGGGCCGTCTTCTTCACGGCCGGCGGTGCGGGCCCACTCGGAGTCCAGACACAGCACGAGCTGCTGCGAGGCGGGCAGCACGTCCACCAGCGCGTCCTCGGTCAACAGGACGGTGGCGGCCGTGTCCTCGAGCATGAAGGCGAGCCGCGATGCGGGATGAGTCGGATCCAGCGGGACATACGCGCCCCCCGCCTTCAACACGCCCAGCAGCGCCACCACCATGTCCACGGAGCGGTGGAGGAACAGCCCCACCAGCGTCTGCCGTCGCACGCCCATCCGGTGCAGGCGACGCGCGAGCTGGTTCGAACGCGACTCCAGCGCGCGGAAGGTGAGCTGGGTCTCCCCCGCGCGCAGGGCCACGGCCTCGGGAGTCCGCCGCGCCTGCTCGGTGAAGAGCGCGCCGAGGGTGGCCTCACGCGAGTAGTCCGCGCGGGTGTCGTTCCACGCGGTCAACACGGCATGGCGCTCGGTGCTCGGGAGCACGTCCAGCGCGCCCACGGACGTGGACGGCGACGCGAGCGCGTGCTCCAGCAGTCGCGCGTAGTGGGCCAGGAGGCGCTCGGCCGTCGCGGCCTCGTACAGCTCCGTGCCGTAGCGCAGCGCGAGCGTCTGTCCTTCCCCTGTGCTGGCGACCCACAGCGAGAAGTCGAACGGGCTGGTGAGCAGCTCGGGCCGCAGAGTCTTCGCGCGCAGCTCGGGGAAGGCGTCCGCGAGTCCTCGCTCCACGCGCACCAAATCGAACATCACCTGGAACAGCGGCGCCGCCGCGGTGGACCGCTCCACGCCCAGCGCGTGCACCACGCGATCCAGCGGCACGTCCTGATGGGCCAGGGCCTCCAGCACGGTGTCCCGCACCTGCGTGAGCAGCGCCTCGAAGGTCGTCTCCGAGGTCACCTGGGTGCGCAGCGCCACGGTGTTGAGCAGCAGGCCGACGACGCCCTCGGTGGCCGGATGCGTGCGGCCGGAGACCGGCGTGCCGACGCAGAAGTCCTCCTGGCCCGTGTAGCGATGGAGCAGGGCCGCGAAGGCCGCGTACAGCACCATGTACGGCGTCACGCCGCGCGCCTGGCAGAGCGCATCGAGCGCCTGCACCGTGCTCGCGGGCAGCGGATGGTCGGCGGTGATAGCGCCCGCGAAGGTGGGCGTGGCCGGGCGCGGCTTGTCGGGCGTGAGCTTGAGCACGCCCGGCACACCCGCGAGCCGGCGCTTCCAGAAGTCCAGCTGGGCCTCGTCGCGCGCGAGCACCGGGGCGGAGCGCTGCCACGCGGCCACGTCGGCATGCTCCAGCCGCACGGGAGGCGTGGACGGGACGCGCTGCTGTCGGAGGGCGGCATAGGCCTCGCCCAGCTCTCGGGAGAGCACATCCAGGGAGAGCCCATCCACCACGAGGTGGTGGAACGCGAGCAGGAGCACGTGCTGCTCTGGCGCGGCGCGCAGCAGTCGGAACCGGTAGAGCGGTCCGCGCTCCAGGTCGAAGGCGGCGTGCACGGCATCGCGCATCCACCGGGCCCGGTTCGTCGAGGAGTTCTCCTCGGTGCCCAGTGTGTCCACGGCCAGGACCGTGGCGGGCACGGAGTTCTGCACCGGCACGGGACGTCCACCGCGCGAGGCGACCGTGAGCCGCAACACCGCGTGCCGCTCCAGCAGCCAGCGCAGCGCTGCATCCAGCGCGGCGGCGTCAATCGGGCCTTCCAGCTCCACGGCCTCGGAGAGGTGATACGCGCGGCTGTCCGGATGGAGCTGCTGGATGAACCACAGTCGCTCCTGCGCGGGCGACAGAGTGTGCTCCACGTCGGCCGCGAGCGGCTGGGGCGCGGGGAGCCCGGAGGACTTCCCACGTCGCTCGGCCACCTCACGCGCGAGCCCCGCGACAGTGGGCTCGGTGAAGAACGCGACCAACGGCAGGTCCACGGCCAGGGCCGCGCGCACCCGCGCCACCAGCCGCGTCGCCGCGAGCGAGTGGCCGCCCAGGTGGAAGAAGTCGTCCTCGCGCCGAACCTGGGACACGCCCAGCACCTGACCGAAGAGCTGGGCGAGCAGCGTCTCCACGGGCCCGCGAGGCGGCTCACCCTCCGACTCGGCCCGCTCCAGCTCGGGGACGGGCCGCGCCGCGAGCGCACGCCGATCCACCTTGCCGCTGGTGGTGAAGGGCAGCGCGGGGACCGCGAAGAACCGCGTGGGGACGAGCGCATCCGGGAGTGCTCGCGCGAGCGCATCGCGCAGCTTCTCCACCCCATCGCCCTCGATGACGACGAAGGCCTCCAAGCGCGTGTCGCGCTGGCTCCCTCTCACCACGACGCCCGCCTGGCGCACGCCCGGCTGACGCAGCAGCGCGGCCTCGACCTCCTCCAGCTCCACGCGGACACCGCGCACCTTCACCTGGAAGTCGGCGCGCCCAAGGAAGGTCAACGTGCCATCCGCGAGCCACCGCACCCGGTCTCCCGTGCGATAGAGCCTCGCGCCCAGGACCTCCGAGAACGGATCCGGCACGAAGCGCTCGGCGGTGAGGTCCGGACGGTCGCGGTAGCCGCGGCCCAGGCCCGTGCCGGCGATGAACAGCTCGCCCGGGACGCCTGGGGGAACGGGCTCGCCACGCGCGTCCAGCACGTACAACCGGCAGCGGTCCAAGGGGCGGCCCAAGCGCACGGGGCGGTCGGGCCGGGTTACCTCGGCGGTGACGTTGATGCTCGTCTCGATGGGGCCGTAGGTGTTGAGCAGCCGCCCTTGCGTGAAGGCGAGCTGCTTCACCAGCGCATCGGGCAGCACCTCGCCTCCGGTGACGAGCACCTTCAGCGCGCGGAACGCCTCCAGCGCGCCGGGTTCCTCCAGCGCGGTGGCCAGCGAAGACGGCGTGAGGACCGCGTGCGTGATGTGGTGCTCGCGCAGATCGCGTCCCAGTCCGAGCGGTCCCACCTCGCGCAGCACGGTGCAGGCGCCGCGCGTGAGGCTGAAGAGCAGCTCCTCCAGGTGCATGTCGAACGACAGGCTGCCCGACGAGGCCCAGCGGTCTCCGGGCTTCGTGGCGTAGGTCGCGTCGAAGGCGGCGAAGGCGTGGACGATGTTGCCGTGGGTCAGCTCCGCGCCCTTGGGCTCACCCGTGGAGCCCGAGGTGTAGAGCACATACGCGAGGTTCGCGGCGGCGGGTGGACGAGGCACGGGCAGCGCGGACATGTCCGCGTCACCGTCGGGCGATACGCACGGCACCCCCAGCTCCACGTCGGCGAACAGCGAGGGACGGCTGACGACGAGGCGCGCGCGTGACTGCCGCAGCAGCGAGGCGCGGCGGGCTGCCGGATGGGTGGCCTCCAGCGGCAGACAGCCGGCGCCACTGAGGAAGATGCCCAGCAGCGCCACCACGGCATCCGGAGAGCGCTCCAGGCACAGGCCCACCACGACCTCGGGCCCCGCCCCCTGCGCCGTGAGCCGAGCCGCCAGTCGTGAGGCGCGCAGGTGTAGCTCGCGGAACGTGAGCGAGCCCTGCGGTGCCACCACCGCGAGCGCGTCCGGCGTGCGCGCGACCTGGGCCTCGAAGAGAGAGGCGAGGGTGGCGTCCTCGGGATAGGGGCGCGCGGTGGCGTTGAAGGTGCGCAGCACCTGCTCCCGCTCGGAGGGAGACAGGAGCGACAGCTCGGCCACGGGTGTTCCCGGCGAGGCCACCGCATGCGCGAGCAGGCGCACGTAGTGGTTGCGCAGCCGCTCCATGGACGCGGGCTCGAACAGGTCGGTGCTGTACTGGAAGTAGACCTCGAAGCCGTCGCCGACCTCGATGGCGGTGAGGAACAGGTCGGCCTCGCACGTCCACGTCTCGATGGGCACGCGTCGAGCGCCAAGCGAGTGGAAGCCGCTGGCCGCCGACAACTCCGTGCGGTGCAGGTCGAACATCACCTGCGCGAGCGGAGCGCGGCTGGAGCTGCGCTCCACGCCCAGCGACTGCACCACCTGCTCGAAAGACACGTCCTGATGCGCCAGCGCCTCCAGCGTCGTCGCGCGCACGTGGCCGAGCAGGGCGGTGAACGGCGTGCTCGGCTCCACGCGGGTGCGCAGCACCACGGTGTTGGTCAGCGTGCCGACGACGTTCTCCAAGGACTCGTGCGTGCGGCCCGAGACGAGCGTGCCGACGCAGAAGTCCTCTTGCTGCGAGTAGCGGTGCAGCAGCGCGGCGAACGCGGCGGACATCACGATGTACGGCGTCACCTGGTGTTGCCGGCAGAGCGCGCGGATGCCCTCGGCGAGCGAGGCGGGCAGCGGGTGGAAGCCGGTATTGTCGCCACGGTGGGTGAGGACCGCGGGGCGAGGCTTGTCGGTCGGGAGCGTGAGGACATCCGGTGCTCCCGCGAGCTGGGTCTTCCAGTAGTCGAGCTGGGCCTCGTCCCGCGCGCGAACTGGCTCGGAGCGCTGCCATGCGGCGAGGTCCGCATGCTGGAGCGCCACGGGTGGCAGCGCGGGCGCGTGTCCGGCCTGGAGCGCGGAATGGGCGGCACCCAGTTCGTGCATGAGGATGCCCGCGGACAGTGCATCCGCCACGAGGTGGTGGAACACGAGCACCAGCATGTGGTGCGCCTCGCTCGTGCGCAGCAGCAGGGCTCGGTAGAGCGGACCTCGCTCCAACTCGAAGGGACGGTCCGCCTCCTCGCTGATCCGCCGAGCCATGCGTGTGCGCGCATCGGCACCCTCCGCGAACTCCTCCACGCGAAGCACGCGGGAGGGGACGGGCGCGAACTCGGCCCGAGGCTGTCCCTCATGCGACGCGACCACGGTGCGCAGCACGGGGTGCCGCTCCAGCAGCCACCTCAGCGCCGCGTCGAGCGCATGCGCATCCGTCGCCCCCGTCCACTCCGCCGCTTGCCCCACGTTGTAGGCCGCGGAGTCCGGCTGGAGTTGATGGACGAACCACAGTCGCTCCTGCGCGGGAGACAGCGCGGGGGCCGCTCCGGAGGGCAGCGACGTGGGCCCCGCGAGTTCCACCGTGGAGTCCTGAAGCCGCGTGAGTTCGCGAGCGAGGGAGGCGACGGTGGGAGAGGCGAAGAGGGCCGCGAGGGGAAGCTGAACGCCGAAGGCGTGACGGATGCGAGAGACGAGGCGGGTGGCGGAGAGAGAGTGACCGCCGAGGTGGAAGAAGCTGGCGTCGCGCTCGATGGAGTGGAGAGAGAGGACCTGAAGGAAGAGCTGGGAGAGGAGTGTCTCGACGTGGCCGCGAGGGGGGCCGCCGGAAGAGGGGAGAGAAGAGTCGTCGAGGTGGAGGGAAGAGAGGGCCTTCCTGTCGACCTTTCCGGTGGAGGTGAGAGGGAGGGAGTCCCGCGAGAGCCAGCGGGAGGGGAGCATGAAGGAGGGGAGGAGGCGCGAGAGGGCGTGCTGAAGGTCCTCGATGCGCACGTCGGCGCTGCTCGGCACCACCCACGCGACCAACTGCGTATCTCCCGGGCGAGGCGTCCTCGCGGTGACGGCGGCGTGGCGGACGCCGGGGAGTGAGGCGAGCGCGGCCTCCACTTCACCCAGCTCCAAGCGCATGCCGCGCACCTTCACCTGGAAGTCCACGCGACCGAGGAACGCCAGCGTGCCGTCCGCGTTCCATTGGCCGCGGTCGCCGGTCCGATACAGGCGGGCTCCCGGCTCGGCGCTGAAGGGATGGGG
>JAEMGR010000037.1 GCA_016458225.1 Myxococcaceae bacterium JPH2
ATCCACGGTGTCCCCGGGTGACAGCAGATGGCACGTGGTGAAGGTCGTGCTCTCCGTGGGGCCGTACGCGTGGATGAGCGTGCACCCGCGCGCGAGCCGTTCGCGGACTCGCGGTGCCGGCATCACCTCGCCTCCGGCCATGAGCTGGCGTACGCCGGCCAGGGCCTCGGGGTGGTGTTGCTGCAGCTGATCGAACAGCGCCGTGGTGAGGAACAGCACGGACACGCGCTGGTCGACGAGGACGCGCGCCAGCTCGGCCAGATCCGGAGCCCCGGGAGGAAAGAGGACGAGCCGAGCCCCGTGCAGGAGCGCGCCCCAGATCTCCAACGTGGAGGCATCGAAGGAGAGCGTGGCGAGCTGGAGCACCACCTCATCCGGCCCGAGGTGAACGAAGGTCGAACCGAACAACAGGCGCACGACACCGCGATGCGGGATGGCCACGCCCTTGGGCTTCCCCGTGGAGCCCGACGTGTACGTCACGTAGGCCCACGCATCGGGAGGTGTCAGGACGGAGAGCGCCTCGGAGGAGCGTGAGGCGATCCGCTCGGCATCCGTGTCCACGCACACGACACCGGCGATTCCCGCCGGGAGCTTCTCCGCGAGCGAGCGCGTGGTGACCGTCGCGACCACGCCCGAGTCCTCGAACAGGAACGCGAGCCGCGCGGCGGGATAGGACGGATCGATGGGGACATACGTTCCGCCCGCCTTGAGGATGGCCAGCACGCCCACGACCATGTCCAGGCCACGGGGCAGGCAGACGGCAATGCGTGGAGCGCTGCCCAGCTTCGACTCCAGCAGGTGTCGTGCGAGCTGATTCGCCCGTGCCTCCAGCTCCGCGTAGGTGAGGCGCCCTTCCGAGGAGTCGACAGCAATGGCCGCAGGGGTGCGCCGTGCCTGGGCGACGAACAGCTCCGCGAGGTTCGCGTCCCTGAGGTAGTCGACCTGCGTCGCGTTCCATTCAACGAGGACGGTGCGTCGCTCGTCCTCGCTCATGAGCGGAAGCGCGCTCAGCTTCCGGTCCATGTCGCGAGCGACCTCGCGCAAGAGGCGCTGGAGCTGCTCCGCCATTCGCTGGGCGGTCGCGGTGGTGAACAAGTCCTGGCTGTATTCGAGCTGACCTTCCAGCTCTCCACCTCGCTCCAACAGCGACAAGGTGACATCGAACTTGGCGGTTCGTGTGGCCCAGCGCAGCAGCTCCACGCTCAGCTCCGGGAGCGAAGGCGGAGGCAGCGGCGCGTTCTGCAGCACGAACGCGGTCTGGAACAGCGGCGTGCGAGAGAGGTCTCGTCCTCCGCCGAGCGACTCGACGAGCCGATCGAAGGGCACGTCCTGATGCGCGAACGCGGCCAGGGACTCGTGCTGCACTCCGGCCAGCAGCTCCGCGAAGGTGGGCTCTTGCTCCCAGCGGGCGCGGATGGCCAGCGTGTTGACGAAGAACCCGATGAGCCCTTCCAGCTCGGGCCGGACGCGGTGGGCCACGGGCGTGCCCACACAGAAGTCACGCTGCCCCGAGAGGCGTGACAGCAGGGCCTGCCATCCCGCCATCAGGACCATGAACAGCGTGGCGCCGTGCTCCTGGCCGCGCTTCTCCAGCGCGCTCACCAGGGAGGCAGGAAGCGTGAAGAACACCGTGTCTCCGCGCGAGCTGCGCACGGCCGGACGCGGCGAATCCGTTGGAAGCTCCAACGTGGGAACGTCGTTCAGGTGCTCCGTCCACCACGCCCGCTCGGCTTCGAGCGTGGGCCCTGCCTGCTCGTGACGCTCCCACGCCGCGTGGTCGGCGTACTGGAGTGGCAACGGTGAGAGTGGTGACGCGCGTCCTTCCGCCAGGGCGGCATAGAGCGTGGCGACCTCGCGGACGAGTACACCCATGGACCAGCCATCCGACAGGATGTGGTGCATGCACAGGAGCAGGACGTGCTCCTGCGCTTCGGTGCGCAGGAGCACCGTGCGCAGCAGCGGGCCCTCCGCCAACGAGAACGGTCGATGCGCCTCCTCGTCCATGCGCCGCGCCAAAGATTGCGCGCGCGCGATGGGGTCCAGTCCACTCAGGTCCTCGACGGGGAGCGCCCAGTCCGAGGGGGCTGGGTGGATGCACTGGCGTGGCGCTCCGTCGCCGGGGACGAACGTGGTGCGCAGGGGCTCGTGTCGTTCGACAATCGCGGCGAAGGTCCGTCGCAGGACGTCGACACGCAGGGCGCCCGAGAGCCGCAGGGCGATGGGGATGTTGTACGCCGCCTGTCCGGGCTGGAGCTGATCCAGGAACCAGAGTCGCTGCTGCGCGAAGGAGGACTCCAGGACACTGGGGGCGTTCGGATCCTCGGCGCGAGGCAGTCGCGGAATGGGGGCCGCCGAAGCCGCGGAGGTGTCCGTTCCTCGGAGGGCATCCAGGCGCGCGGCGAGGAGCGCGACAGTCGGAGCCTCGAAGACAGCGCGCAGGGAAACCGGGACACCGGCCCGAGCCCGCAGCCGCGTTACAACCTGAGTGGCCAACAGCGAATGGCCGCCCAGCGCGAAGAAGTCATCGCGAGCCCCCACGCGAGGATGCCCGAGCACCTCGGAGAAGACCTGGGCCACGGTCTCCTCGGAGGGAGTGCTGGGGGCCACGTACTCCTCTTCCAGGACGGAGCGATCCGCCTCGGGCACGGGGAGCGCGGCGCGGTTCACCTTGCCGCTCGGCGTCAATGGCAGCGACGGCAACACCACGAAGACCGACGGCACCATGTGCGGCGGCAGCTTCTCCATCAGGGCCTGCCGCAGCCGCGCCACCTCGCGCGAGGCGCGTGCCCCGCGCGTTGGATCATTCGCGGCGACGAACGGCGTCCCCTCGACCTGCATCGGATCCGGCGTCAGGTCGAGCCGCGTTCCCAGGCCGGTCCGGCTGAAGGCGACATCCATCGCGCCATCGCGGTAGGCCCCGGCCCAGCTCACCTGCACGTCGTAGCCGAGCGCTCCGCCCAGGGCATACAGGTCCTCGGGCTCCACGCCACGAGGCCCCGGCCAATCGCGGAGCACCTCACGCAACGCGGCGACGGTGGCCGGCCTCCCCGAGCCCGTGAGCAGCTCCACCACGCGCGCGTCCTGCCACACGCGCGCATTCGGCACGCGGCCCAGGGCGAGGACGTCCGGACGCGTGAGCAGTCGCTCCCGCATCGACTCCAGTGTGGCCTCCGCGCCCTCCGACCACTCCGTCGGTCGGACCCGAGGCGCGTCGGCCGAGGCGACGTGGAGGATGACCTCGTAGCGGAAGCGGGTCAGCTCGTTGTCATAGCGCCCATGCTTGGGGAGCACCTCCACATGCGAGATGCCGGGAATCTGCGCCGGCAGCGCCGTGAAGAACGCCGGCGAGAGCAGCAGCTCCTCTTCGCCCAGCACGTCCTGTTGCGCGCGATACCAGAGCTGCGCGGCGGACAGCGTCGGTGACGCCCGCTCCAGACGCACCGAGGCGCGGAACGCCTCCAGGAGCGCGAGGTTGCGCACGTCCCCCAGGAAGATGCGGCCCCCGGGGCGCAGCACCCCGACCGCGCCGCGCAAGACCTGAAGCAGGTACTCGGCGCTGGGGAAGTACTGGATGACCGAGTTGAGGATCACCGTGTCGAACGCGCCCGGTTCCAAGCCGGAGAGATCGTCCACGCTCCGGTGCAGGAGCTTCACCGAACGAAGCGCGTCACCCATCCGCTCGCGCTGCGCCTCGATGCGGTCGAGCGCCGGGCGAGCGAAGTCGATGCCCCAATACGCCTCGCACCGAGGCGCGAGGCGATACAGCAACAACCCCGTGCCGCACCCCAGCTCCAGGATGCGGCGCGGACGGAGCTGGAGGATCTGCCGCACGGTGGTGTTGACCCACTCGCGCATCTGCTCGGCGGGAAGCGGCCCGCCGGAGTAGCTGTCGTTCCAGCCCGAGATGTCGAAAGCAGGGTCCTCGCTCGCGACGCCGAGCGCATAGGTCTCGTCGTAGACGGCCTTCCACTGCGCCGTCTGTTCCCCCGCGCCCGTGGGCTCCAGGTCTCCCAGGACGACATAGGCCGCGAGCCGCTTGTCCCCGGGCGAGTCCTCGCGAGCGACCACCACGACATCCCGCACGGAGGGCTGCGCGCTGAGCGAGGACTCAATCTCGCCCAGCTCGATGCGGAAGCCGCGAATCTTCACCTGGTTGTCGATGCGCCCCAGGTACTCCAGGTCTCCCGAGGGGAGCCGGCGCGCGAGGTCGCCCGCGCGGTAGAGCCTGCGTCCGGGCGTGGGGCCGAAGCGATCCTCGACGAAGCGAGCCGCCGTCAGCTCCGGTCGTCGCAGGTAGCCGCGCGCCACGCCCGCGCCGCCCACGTGGATCTCGCCCGGCACACCCACCGGCACGGGCTGCCCGGCCGCGTCGAGCAGGTAGATGCTCAGGTCTGGAATCGGGCGGCCGATGACGCTCGACCAGGGACGCTCCAGGTCCTCGAGCCCCACCGGACGATAGGTGACATGCACCGTGGTCTCGGTGATGCCGTACATGTTGATCAGCTGGGGACGTGCGTCCCCGTGGCGCTCGAACCAGGGGCGCAGCGAGGCCACGTCCAGCGCCTCGCCGCCGAAGATGACGAACCGCAGGGCCAGTGCGCGCCGCTCCGGAGACTGCCCCTCCGCGTGGATGAGCTGGCGGAAGGCCGTGGGCGTCTGGTTGAGGACCGTGACGGCCTCGTCGCCGAGCAGCCGCAGGAACGCCTCGGGCGAGCGACTGACCCAGTACGGGACGACGACCAGTCGCCCGCCATGCAGCAGTGCGCCCCACAGCTCCCAGACGGAGAAGTCGAAGGCGTAGGAATGGAACAGCGTCCACACATCCGACGCGTCGAAGTGGAACCACGCATCGGTCGCGGAGAAGAGGCGCGAGACGTGGTCATGCTGCACCATCACGCCCTTGGGCTTTCCCGTGGAGCCCGAGGTGTAGATGACGTACGCCAGATCCGTGGGCGCGTTGCATCCCAGCGGCCGCGGCGCCCCCTTCGCCAGGGCCTCCGACAGGTCGTTGTCCATCCGCAGCACGGTGGCCCCAGTGGTGGGCACGCACTGCTCCAGCGACGCCTGCGTGACGAGGACAGGCGCCTGAGCGTCGTCCAACATGAACGCGAGCTGCTCGCGCGGATACGACGGATCCAACGGGAGATAGGCGCCTCCCGCCTTGAGGATGCCGAGCAGCGCGACCACGAGGTCCAGCCCGCGCTCCAGGCACACGCCCACGAGCACATCGGGGCCCACGCCGTGCCGGGCCAGGACTTGAGCCAACCCATTGGCGCGGGCATCGAGCGCGCGATAGGTGAGGGACTTGCCCTCGCAGCTCACGGCGATCGCCTCGGGCGTGCGGTCCACCTGCGCTTCGAAGCGCTCCACCAGGGGGGGCTGCCGAGGGGTGTCCGCGCCAGGGTTCCACGCGTGCAGCACCTGCTGGCGCTCGGCCTCCGCCATCAGCGGCACGGTGGCGACCGGGCGCGAGGGCTCCGCCACCATCGCGCCGATGACCTCCTCCAGGTGTCCGAGCAGTCGGTCGATGGTCTCCGCGTCGAACAGCTCGGTGGCGTACTTGCAGCCCACCCAGAGCCCCTCCGGGCCATGGGCCGCCTCGAACGTCAGGTCCAGCTCGGCGGTGTGGTTGTCCAGCAGCGCGACAT